>JAPOYW010000095.1 GCA_026706425.1 Gammaproteobacteria bacterium | reverse complement strand
CGTTGCGCGAGGTGAGAGGATTCTGTTCGCTTGCATCTACGCTTCCACATGCGCTACAGCGTTCCGTGTAATGAAGATAGATCCTCCGGTTCTCGGCGAATTCCGGATGCAGCGCCACATCCAGAATCCAACCGGCACCGCGTTTGGCATCACCCTCTTCGGTAAGGTCGGGGACATCCAGATCGGTACGCGGTGTGTCTGTCACGTAGTCCGAAATCCGGCCCGCAGGCGACACGATCCGCATGCCAGGCGTAGTCTCCGTCACGAGGATCGATCCGTCCGGTCGCACGGCAATCGAGTAGGGTTTCGGGTACGCAGCCCCCTGCCCGCCCAGGCCTTCCGCGACAAGCTCAATTGTCACGGTATGCAATTGCGTAGCCACAGGCCGCGACGGGAGCGTCCACTCGCTGCCGTTCGGGATGTACTGTGCCATGAGGTGGTCGACCGCAAGGCCCGTGCGATGTTCGGCGATCAATAGTGCCAACGCCTTGATTGCCTGGTCGTCGAGCGCGTCCGCCCAGGCCGGCATTCCCTTCGCTGGATTGCCATTGGCGATACTGGCAACAATCGCATCGATCGAGTCGCCGTCGACAAGCTCGCGACCGACGAGTGCAACCCCCTGCGCCGCACCCTCAAACCCGTCGCCGTGGCAAACTGCGCAGTGCTGAGTATAAGTAGAGCGACTGGGCTCAGCCGCGTGAACGGGCGCGACGATCAGCAGAAGCGCCGTCAAGGCGCGAAGTGTGTTTACAGTCTCGATGCCGCCGTTTCTCAACCTAGACAGAATGCCGGCGAGTCGTCCGCTTAACACACTATACGCCCAAACAACGGTGCCTGACGCGAGGCAATGCCGTTGGGCGGTGCTCGCCCCCGCAGATGCATGAGAATCGAGCGGATGACCCCGAGGAGTCCGTCCGCGGCGGGACGCGTCAGTTGGGCTCGCCGTGCTCCTTGATCCATTTCGCCTCGAGCACGCGGGCGCCGCGAAGCGTGTTGACCATCGAGTAGTTGCCCTCGTGGCAGGCGTACTCGTAAAGCCGCTTGTCGCTCTTGGGCCAGGGGAACTCGCCCGTGTAAGGTGCGATGTGGTCCGGGTCGTGCACGGTGAAGTTATAGAGCAGGCTGGCGCCGTCGAGGGGGCTGAAGCGTTCGACGACGCGGAGCCCCTCGCGCGGCACGCCCCGCGCACCGAGGAAATTCGTCGTCTCGACTAGCAGCGTGTCGCCCTCCCACCAGCCGATGGAATCACCCCCGAGGGACATCATGTCAGGCGGGAGATGCTCGGAGTCGATGCGGACGATGCGCGGCCAGTGCATCCACTCGATCAGGATCAGAACGTGGTCTTCGGATTGAACGATGGTTTTCATGTTGTTGTAGACGGTCGGCTGAATCGGCACCGTTACCTCGCCGAAATACATGCAGCGGTCGCGCAGCGTCATCCCTTCCGGATTGTCGTAGGGGTCGCCGCCTTCGGCGAGCCACCAGGCTTCGCCAGGGTATTTGCGCGGCCACGGATTGCGCAACGTGGCGCGCCGCGCTTTGCCGGCATCCGAGACCGCGGGCTTCTGTCCGTTGGGAGGATCGATCAGAATCGAGGTGGGGTATTTGCCGTCGATCTTGAATAGATTGCAAAACTGGCCGCCGCAGTCGAACCAGAAGAGGTCGTGGCTGCCGATCCTGTAGGGCGCATCCGGCGGCGGCCCATCGACGCCGCGATCGCGCGCCTCGCCCGTAAGGGCCTCGGGGGCGTCACGGTCGGGGTCACTTCCCGCCAGGCCTTTGACGACCAGGTCGTGCACCCTCTTCTCGCGCTCGCGCACCTCTTCCTCGGTGAAGAACAGCCTATCGGCAAGCCGTGGATCCCGCGAGTACGGCGTTAGCGTGGTAACGTCGTAGGTACCGGAAAAATCGGGCTTGCCGGTGGCGGTCCTGGGAAAACCGTCCGCCGTCGTGTCGGAGACGGCCGCCCCGGACGGTGCCGGTTGCGCGTCGGCGCACGAAGTAGACTCCTGCCCGCTGCATCCCGCCACACCCAGGGCGAAGAGCAGCGTGATCGTGTTCGCGCGGATGACCAGTGGACTGTTCATGGTGATACCGCCCATGTCGGCGCTTCGTCGCGGCGTGACGAGCGGCCGGACGCTCTACCGGTACGCACGATTGGATCCTAGCTGTTTCCGGGTTGCGGCCGTTGGGCAAAACATCGATGCCGTGCTTCTTGGTATGGACGAATTGCAACCTTCATGATCACAACTCCGCCCGCACAATCAGTCCGAATTGCCGCGGTTCTGTCAGGGTTCCCCCGGAAACAACACGACTCCTGCCAAGAACCGCGTTCACATAGAATTCAACCAGACCGATCTCATCGAGCACATTCTGAACATAGAAGGTCACATTCCACTTCTCTTGCGGAGAAGTCCAGGCTGCACGTAAATCGAATCGGCCATAGGACGGTATCACGTAGTCCGGCCAGTTGCCCCAATCCGGGAAGCGCTCTGAAGTGTGGCTGTACGTGCCGAGAAGCTGCAGCGTGCCCAGTGGATTGGATACTCTTTTGAGGTTCTGCAGGTCCATCGCATAGGCCAGTGTCAGTGCCCACTTGTGATTCGGCTGCTGGGGCAGCTGGTTGCCCGATACGTCGTTCGGCCGGATCCAGAAGCAGGATGGGGCGCCATCGATATCGTAGTCACCGTTGGCCGCCACCCACTCCGGCGTACAGACCCGCTGACCCCGCCAGGGACTGGCGGGGTTCAGGTCGAGCCGGGGGAACGGGATGGTGGATACGGTCCGGGAGCTGGCCGGCGTCGATGGGATGACCATCCGATGCGTTCCCAGCTCCGAATCGGTGTAGGCATAGTAGCCGCTGATTCGCCATCGCTCAGCCAGATACCAGCTCAAATTGATTTCAGCTCCCCAGATTTTGGTGCCCTCAACGTTGGCGGTGAACTGCGTTACCGGCGTGGTCGCCTGCGGTGAGAACGGGAAATCCAGCGGCAGTTCCTGCGCACCGTTGATCTGGTAGCCGTCGTAATCGATGTAAAAGGCCGCGGTGGTCACCTGAAGCCTGTCATCAAGCAGCAGTCCCTTGAACCCCAGCTCATAATTGACGAGCGTCTCTTCTGCAACGGTCTTGAGCACTTCCCGCGTACAGCACCCCTGATTGGGCGCGCCGGGACGGTAACCGGTGGAAATCCGGCCATAGAGCAGATCATCTCCCGCAGTGGTGTATTCCAGGCCGATGTTCCAGATCCAGGCGTCCCAGGTGCCCACCGGAACGTAGGCGGGATTGTCTTTGTTGGACAAAACCGTGTCCGAGAAGAGCCATGTCGGTATGCCGAAAATCAGGAAGTTCGTTTCGAATCCAAGGCGCGTGTTCTCCTTCTCATCTTCGGTGTAACGAAGGCCGCCGGACAGGCGGAGGTTCTCGGCGACACGCCAGTCGGCGTGCAAGAACCCGGCTCTCGTTTCGGCGCGCGCAAATGAAATGGACCGCGTGTCCTCCCCCACTTCCGGGAAGATGGTGCCGCAGCCTGCCTCCGAAACTATCTCTCCCGGGCGTCCCCATCCGAGAACGGCCGAAAGAAACCCCTGATAGTCCTCGCAAGTAGCCACCGGAAAGAAGCCGAAAATGGGCGAAGCGGCCTGGATGTAGGGAAGCGGGTCTTCCCCCCGCCACCTCTGATCCCCACCGAAATCAAATGCATTTACAAATGAGTCCGTTGCATTTTCGTAGAAGTAGACCCCAGCAATAAAGTTCACCGGACCATCGACATCGGTAAACAACTGCAGCTCGTGAGACTTCTCTTCCGCGCTCCAAACGGACCTCTGCTCAGCATCCGAATACCGCACATCCAGGCAGTTCGCCGCACCCAGGGTATCGATACAGTCCTGCGGTATCAAACCACCAAAGAAGCTTAAGAGCCCCTGGTCGTTGCCGTACCGGTTGGTACCGTCGGCGTCCCGGCTGGCGACGGTCCGGAACACACTGTCGGAACCGGTGTATCGCAACATTAAGGTGTCGGTCAGATGCCAGTCCGCGGTCCAGTTCAAGGCTTCACGGGTATTGTCCTTCACACCGGGCCGGTTGGAGTTGATGACATTCTGCAGGTCGTCGCAGATATAAAAGCCGCCTGCCGAGATGTCGGGGTCGTTGGGGCCGCCACCACCGGTAAAGACTAGGCCCGGGCACTTCGCCACCGACGGTATAGGCTCAAAATACTTGTAGTAATTGCCGCTTCTTCGATCGTCGCGGGGACGGCCGACGAGGTACAACATGCCGCGAGGCGATCCGGTGTCCTCATAATCGGTGTAGCCGACATTGAGGTCGAAACGGTCGGTCTTGAACCGCAGCTGAGCATTCAACGACAGTTCATCGGGCTTATCCCAATCTCCCCCGAGACCGATGTTCTCCTGTGCGCCGTCACCGCTGAAGTCGCTGGCCCTCACCCGGAAGAATAGGCTATCGGTGATCGGCCCGCCGCCCGCGACACTTAGACGCTGAGTGTATTGGTCTGTTAGCTCTATGAGGGCAGTGGCATCCCATTGATCGGTCGGCTTCCTGGTGAAATAGCTGATCGAACCGGCGATCGAGTTTCTTCCGTGGAGCGTTCCCTGGGGCCCCCGGGCAACCTCCACGCGCTCCACGTCGAACAGGTTGGCTGCAGCGCCACTGGTGCTCAAGGTGTAGACGCCGTCAACATAGTTGGCAACTGCCAGGTCGGCGTGGGTTTCACCGAATTTTTGCGTGCCGATGCCGCGTATGACGATGCCAAGGCCCACGGTTTCAGCCTGGTTCCCGATCTGCAAACCGGGGGTAAGCTGCTCAAGGTCGTCGTTGTTGGTTATCCCCAGTTCTGAAATCGATTCCTCACTGAATGCGCTCAGCGTCATCGGCACGTCTAGGATGCTCTCCTCCCGTTTCTCTGCCGTGACGATGATCTCCTCGACAAACACCTCCCGTTCCTCTGCCTTTTCTTGTTCCTCGGGCTCCCCTTGGTCCTCCTGCCCGAATGCCGGAATCCCAACCGTCGGAATCACAGCACACAGGGACAGAACGTACATTTGCTGAAATGCCTTTTTCATTCCTTCCCTCCTTTAGATCTGATGCTGATGGGCGGGGGCAAGGTCCATGCCGCCACGTCCGGCAGGGTCGTCGCCGGACTCGGCCGGCGAGCGACCCGCTAGCGCGGACGCACTTGGAAACAGTGTTGTGGCAGCCGCCAAGGCACGGATGAACGGCAGGCGTTGCGTCGGTGATGTTGTCGTTGCCATTGCTGTTCGTACGGACGCGCTCGACGTCCGTCCCCCGTCCGAAAACGCATTGGCCTCGACAGTTTAGTCCACTCCCACGTGGATGTATATTCGTCGCCGAGACACATCGGCGTTCCCGGTATGTTCGATCCTCCAATGACCCGCGCCCCAGGGCGCTTTCGCCGCATGCTCGGCACCCTCCTCGTCGGAGCCGTCGCGACGACGGCATGGAACGCGCCGGACACGGATGCCGGACTGCCCGCCACGGCGTTCGTCGGCATGCGTGTCATCGACGGCACGGGCGCTGCGCCCCGGGACGACATGGTCGTGGTGGTTCGCGGCGCGCACATCAGCGCCCTGGGGCACCGTTCCGACATCGACGTCCCCAACGGTGCCAGCGTCATCGACGCCACGGGCCAGGTGTTAATGCCCGGCCTGGTGGATCTGCATTGTCACTACGGCGGCGGCAGAGACGGCCTCGCCAACGCTTTCGGCATCCAGCTCAGATTCGGGGTGACTACCGTGCGCAGTCTCGGCGTCGACGGCGACGACAATCTCGCCGTCATCGCCGAAGCCGAGAGCGGCGCCTTCCCCGCGCCTCGCATCTACACGGCCGGGCTCGGCTTCTCCGCGCCAGGCGGCCTCCCTCCCGGCCTACCCGGCCTACATCGCCCCACCAGCGAGGCCGAAGCGCGCGAGATGGTGCGCGGGCACGCCGAACGCGACGTGGACCTGGTGAAGATTTGGGTAGACCCCACCCTCGACGGATCGCTCGCCATGGGATCGCTCCCCCGGATCGCGCCCGAGATACGCGCCGCCATCGTCGACGAGGCGCGCAAGCAGGGGCTAGTGGTTGTTGCGCACATCTACGAGGAAGCGGACGCCCGCCAGCTCGTCGCAGCGGGTGTCCGGCATTTCGTTCACGCCGTCAGGGCGCAAGACATGGACCCATCGTTCGTGCGG
Source organism: Gammaproteobacteria bacterium (assembly GCA_026706425.1). GTDB lineage: Bacteria > Pseudomonadota > Gammaproteobacteria > Pseudomonadales > Azotimanducaceae > VXYL01. The sequence goes on along the minus strand of JAPOYW010000095.1, from coordinate 12,177 downwards.
CTGGCCCGCGACAACAACCTGACCTTTGCGCCCGCGCTCAGCAAAGCGCAGGACGCCTGGTTCTTTGCCGAGCACCTCGACGAGGTGCTCGATGACCCGGGCCTGGCCGCCGCTTTCGGCGCCGGGGCAATCGCGCGCTTGCGCGCTAGCGCTGCCGAAACGCGCGAGGGCATGCTGGGCAACGACCAGTTGCCACAGCTTCGCGGCGTGTACGAGCGAACGCAGCGCTTCATCGACACGATGCAGGATGCGGGTATCACGGTTGGCGTCGGCTCGGATAGCGGCGCCGGTCGGGTCGCGTACGGCTGGGGCACGCACCACGAGATGCGTCTCTTGGTGGAGGCTGGCCTGACCCCCCTCGAGGCCCTGGCGGCCGGCACCGGCAACGGCGCCCGCATTCTCGAAGCCGACGCGGCCGACTTCGGCACCATCGCGGTCGGTCATGTGGCCGATCTCCTGTTGCTCGACGCGGATCCCAGCATCGATATCCGCAATAGCCGGAAAATCGCCCGCGTGATGCAACGAGGACAGTGGGTCGAGGACATCGCTCCCGGCGGCTGACCCGCCCCTTGTCAACTTCACGATTTCGTACACCCGAATGTTCGCGATGAACAGGTTCTCCACGGGCGAGCGCTGGCGCAATATGGGCGTTAGATCCACAACGGCTTCCGCGAGTCCCTCGGTGCAGGGCATCCGAGAACAACAGCTCCAGCATTGTCGTGTCGGGCTGCTCGGCCAACACGCCATCGACGATCGTACGGGTCGCCGGAGACATCTTGCCGGCGCCGTCAGCCCGGTACCGAGCCTGAGCCACAGGCGACATCGACATCCGCTATCGGTCCCGCCAATCGCCTCGATATCGGCACGAAGACTCGAGAGACATACATGTCGGTGCGCCGCTCATGCTTGGCCACGGCAGGCGTCCGGCACCTGTTTGTTGTTTTCGCGTCATTTCCCTCGCACGACGAAGTTCGTGCAACGCCATTGCCGACCTCAGCTCGCCTTTTCTTTTTTCAACGCGTGCCCGTTGCTTCGCCGTGAACTCTCGTGTCAGTTTGCCAAAGTCGTTACCGCCACTCATATCAATCCTTCCTCTGTCAACTCGTCTAAGTGTTCGTCCTAGAGCGAATCCGCGAGTCGGACGTACCTGTCGTGGAACCTACTGTCGCCGGTCTTGTCACCCCCCATTGGCAGAGACAGCGGCGAGCTCGGAGTAAGACCTACGAGTTCATTGCCAGCGTCTCATCAACTGACGAGCTTTAGCCCCACCTCAGACGATGCCTGTTTGTATCGTCTCAAAAGATCTACCGCGAACCGGCGAATCTGCTTCGCAGTAAAGTCGCCCTCAATCTGAAAGCCTGCTTCACCCACTGACAATGGTCGACCGAGCCTTTTTCCATCTGGTCGCCGACCGTCTGCGCTTACACAGTATCGCGTTCCTGCAACAACGAACGGCATCTCTTCTAGCGTGAGCAATCTCGCGTCGAACAGCCATTTGGCAATCGCCACGAGCATGCTGGTCCAAGATTCGACCTTCGAGATGTTTCCATCCGGAAAGCGGATCTCACTTGGCCAAACACTCCCGCTCGGACTAACTGTGTCGGAATCCAGAGGGGTCCAGTTACTGTTTGTCCCTAAGCCATCCGTCGGCCGCTCGGTGCGACTGGTGGTCTCGATAGGCACCGGACCTCGCACGGCTGTCGCGCTCGTTTCGCCCAGTTGCACGCCTCGGACAGAACGCCGACCGAGGTCCACTGCCTGTTCTACGATGGAAGCCTCCCGCAACGTCGGCTGCCAGAGTCCAAGCAATCTCAGAGCACAACGTCTGGCGCTGTCACCTTCGACGGAAGCGTCCACAACGCAATCTTGCGAGAACACGTCGAAAACTTGCCACCGGCTCCCATTTGTGATCGCACAGTACGGTATCTTGACTCGACGTTTCAGGTTCTCACCAACCACATAGGTTGCGAGTTGACCATGGTGAGATCTCGTGTCGCTTAGCCTCTTCGCCTCCAACAAGACCAATGGCTCGCGACTTTGGCCTAGCAACGCATAGTCGGCCTGCCCCTTTGCCACCATCGGTTCGATCTCCACTAAGGCCGGATCCCCTACGTCCCACCCCAGAGCCACGAGCAGTGGATCAATCAACGACACACGCGTCCGGGCCTCAGGCTTCCCCGCGTCGTAATAGGGCCTATGCTCCTTGATGCGTTCCTTTAGGGTCTCGATTGTGGTAATCAACTCCGTCAGCATGCTGCACTTCCCCTTCAAACTCGAACATGGTTGCACAAAACATGGAGCCGTCGCGACTCTAGCGACACTTCAGGAATTTGGCGGCCTTTTCCGCTGACGACGCGGGCGGCTTCCAATCTGACGATTTCGCATGTCTTGCATACGAAGCGGCAACGCGGGCATCGAGCGAGACCGCCATTCTTACGACACGCGAGTACGGAAAACCTAGGCTTGGACCTGACGAGCGCCGACAGCTGCCGATGCTCGTGCCTGCTCGGATCGAAGCCGCGTCGAGCGCTTGCGCACGAGTGTGCTGACCGCGCCCCAAAACACCCAGCCGTCCTCCCCGGCAGGCGGCGACCACCGCCTACCGGACGACCTTGGTCCAGTGGCCGTCCCTTCCGTCTCCGTCCCTGTCTTCGGGTCGCCAGCGAGGTTGGTGGTGCGCAAGAACACCTCGCACGCGTTGACGATGGCCAGCGGGGGTCTTGGGTTGGCCGATCGCCACGAGGAACAGCCCGAGTTCCCGATCCGGTCGCGAGGCGCGTGAAGTCGCTGCTACTCGACACGATGCACAACCGTCGATGCGGCCGGCGTGCAGCAGGTCCATCGCGAAGACCAGCACACTGTCGGTCGCCTGCTTGCCGGTCGTCTAGCGGAACAGCTCCGGGGTTGGAATGCGTGGTTTTGCAGGGCCGACTTACCCCAACACGTTCGGAGTCGTCCAGCCGTCGTAGGTGGGTCGCACCGTGGTCGTCACGTCTTTGACCGCCTCGGCTAGCACCGCCTCGATCAGCGAGGGTTGGGCGTTTTCGCCGTGCGCATCCACCACGAGGCACCTACGAACCCTCGCCGAACCGCACGAGGTATCTCGCTCGGCGCTGGAGAGAGAATTCGGACTGGAGATTCAGGTTGCCAAGGATGTTGAGGAGCTCGCCAATGACACCCAGCGGGGCTTGGAGCAGCGGCGAATGGTCGTTGAGCTCGCGTCCGCAACGTGCCGCCTTGAAGGCTCTTAAGGGACGTAGCCCCGCCGACAACCGTCCGTTGGACCGCCGCTGGATCTCGGCTACGCTTCTGCCGACCCGTGCCAACGAGGACACAACTGATGTATTGGGCCATGAGAACCAGCAGGGATACACCACAGTCGCGCAAGTTCGTCACCGACGAACTCTCACGAGGTCGACTCCGACAAGGTTGGGGATATGACCCTACCCAAGATCTCCGCTGCATCCACGACGCGTGGCGCGACAACAAGCAACTTACTCCAAAACAGAAGGACGCGAGCCGACACTGGCGCATGGCTGACGGCCACCGAAACGACTACATGAACTTCGGCGATGTCGTTTTGGTGCCGAACATGCCGCTCGACGGACTCTTCACGCTTTGCCGCATCACAGGCAGCTACGACTTCGAAATTCCACCAGACGTCCGTGACTTCGGCCACTATCGTTCCGTCGAGGTGCTGACGCCACATGGTGTCGCGAACGAGCACAAACTCGTCGACGCCGGACTTCGCCGAAGCCTACGCTACCCGGGCCGGCTGTGGCGCATATCCGCCTATTCCGACTGCCTAGACGCAATAATCCAAAGCGACCTCACACCAGGAGAACTTGCAATAGGTGTTACGGCGGCAGAACGTGCCGACAGCGTTGTCGCGGAGCTCGTCGCTGAACCAATCAACTCCATGGCGGACCAGCTTGCGGAAAAGCTCCCCCAGCACCTTCAAAGCGCTGAATGGGAGACCGGCATCTTGGGCGCTTTGGAACCGTTGTTCCCGGCAACCGTTCGACACACTGGCGGCCCAAACGAACGTGGTGCCGACCTGGAAGTCATGATTTCCACCCCTTCGATGATCGTAACGACTGGATCGTGCCAATTCAGATCAAGGACCATCAGGGCGTCGAGGGCGCCGATGTCCTGAGCCAGCTCGAACAGGCCTACGTCACGCGCTCCAAGAGTGGCCGCGGCAGCGTCATCGCCGTAGTGCTTCTCGTAACCGACGCGGAGCCTTCCAGGGAACTGCAACGGGAGATGTCTCGGCTACGCGACGAACACGGCGTACCGTTCATCTACTGCGGCGGCAACGACTTCATGCGGATTCTCGCAAGGGGATTCTTGAAGCGCGTCTGAACAGCACCACCGCCACGCCGACATCAATCATCAGGCGGCCTTAACGTCGGCGGCCTTCGAAAACTCGGCCGACCGCTTCCGCCTAGCGTAAGCGGTCAAACTAGCCCGGAAAACTCTGACGCCATCGAGCTGCTAAAGGCATCGCTGATCTTCAGCAAGGACACGCGGCAATGGCCACCGATGCCATCATGGTGTGAGCGGCCCGGTCACCTCACGCCATCGAAGACCCCCCGCCATCAGGCAATGGCCTTCAAGCTTCAGGGCTTCTCCCAGCTTGGTGGCGTGGGTAGAATCGAATCAAAGGCGTGTTGCAGGACGTACCACAACGTCGCAGAGACCCGAAGGCGGGGCGGGTGGCGACCGCATTACCGCCTGCGGTCAAGACATGAATGAGCTTGAAGCGAATCTGGTGCGCGAGATCACTACGCCGGTGGCGGACGTGCGGACGTTGTCCATCCGTGGGCTGCTGAGTCTGCAGGGCGCTACTTTGTCCGAATTGCGCCGGCGGGGCGTGCTCCGCAGCGGAAACAGTCCGCCAGGCGATTTTGCCGAATACCTCTTCTGCCGTGCGTTCTCGTGGAACCAGGCCCCGAAATCCGAGAAGGGGTATGACGCCACGGACGGTGAAGGTCGCCATTACCAGATCAAGAGCCGAATGGAGAACCCGACCCGTTCCCGCGAACTCTCGACGGTACATCCTGAAGGGTTTGATTTTCTGGCCGCCGTACTCTTCGACCGTGAATACGACGTACTACGTGCCGCAATCGTGCCGAGCAAGGTTGTGGAGGAGCTCACGACGCTGCCACGGCGGAGGTTCACACTGTCCGATAGGGTATGGGACATTGATGGTGTCGTCGATGTGACCAAGAAACTGCGCCGGCTCGCGAACCGCTTGCCCGTGAAGACTCTCTCACCCCCATTTAGGCCACCCTCTGCCCGATTCGGCGGCCGAGCTGTCTTGTAGGCGCCCGGACCTCGTCGACGTCCCTCTCGTTGACGCTGTGCGTCAGGAACGTGTCCACGCCCTTCGAATAACGCACTGTGGTCGCTCGGTGGTGGCCACCACCGGCGTCGGCCGTATCCCGTCGTCACCCGCGCCCTGACCGGCCACTGTTTCGTCCCACCGACGCCAGCGGCGGGCACCCTTCCTCGACGTCAATCTGCTGGTGCCACGGCCTGCTCACGGACTTCTCGCCGCTTGGCCCGGAACCGGCACCCTCACCAGAGACTGCCCGTGAGACCCGGCAGCTGCGGAACGTAGCGACATCCGCCTCGCTCAACGTTCCACATGGTGACGAGTCCTCGCGGGCGGGAATCGGCGGTGGTGTAAGATGGCAAAGGCCTAGGCCAGAAAAAAACAGATGAGCAGCGCAATTGCAGTTCTCGAAAGCTACGAGTCCGAGAGCATCCTCAAGCTGGTCGGAGTCGCCGTGCAGTCCAACCTCGACAACTTGGACGCTCACTTGAGGGCAAAGGAACCGACCCCCTCCACCCTAGCGTCAGATGCGCAGCGGCCGCCTTACGCCGCAGATCGTAGAAGCTTCCGATCCTCCTGAGACGACAGGCGGGCGCCACTATATGAGATTCTTCGCTCGTAAGAGCGCCCCCGCTTGTGGGGAGCCACGAACGCATAATGAAGGCCATCGCGATCGCCGTCGTGCTGAACATTGGTCCAATCTACGCCGCTGGTGGTCTGTCGTATTCCTACGTTGAGGGAATCTACGCTCAGCTTGAAACCGATAGTGACGAGGTGGGAAGTGCGACGGCGGGCGGCATGATGCGTGAAGCTACGATCCGGGGAGCCGCCCGCCTAACTGAACACCTATTCGTGTACGGAGGGTTCAGTAACGGTGATTTGAGCGACGTCAATGGGCTAGATGAACTGGCGCTGGCTGCCGAGATCGACGCTAGCGCCACGACCAGCGCACGCAGCATCGGGGCAGGGCTACAACTCGAACCAGTGGCGGACCTCAGCCTATACGCTCGGGCTGGCTATGTCAGCCGAAAGGTCGTGGTTTCGTTTACATTGGGCGACAGTCAAGGCTTTGCGGACAAATCCGCAGATGGCGTCCAGGCCGCCATCGGTGCCCGTGCGTCGTTCGGGCGCATGGAGCTATTCGCCGAGGGCGTACACACAGATCTTAGTCACGAGCAACAAGGTGACGGTGGGGCGCTCGAAATCGGTTTCGAGTTGGACTTCTCGCCAAGGCTCGCCGCTCGGGCCGCTTACTTGTCTATCGGAGGCGATGAAGGATTCAACCTATCGGCACGGTGGTACTACCGCCGATGAACCTAACTGACCCGTGCCAAGACCCCACGTTCAGAGGACTGAAGCGCACTTGTGTTGCCGCCGGGCTCGCAGCAGCCGCAGTGATGTCTGGCTGCGCGTCAACGCAACGGGTCTGGATCGAGAACGACGACTTCGTACAAACACAGGTGGGTCCGGACAAGAGTCAGGTGCTCTCAACAGCGCAATCCATCCTGCAATGTCGGAAGGAATGGAGAGATAGGACCTCACGGCAGCCGACTCTCGACACCATCGTCGCGTACACGGGCTTGGTCACCAACGAGAAAGGGTTGAGTTTCTTCGCAGGGCTCGTGTGGATGATGCGGGCGTTGTTCTCACCCGACGACCGAGCAGACTACATACGCCTCTGCATGGAGGCCGCAGGGTTCACAGTACAGTGCGTACTCGCTTCCGAAGAAGCGATGCTCAAGAGGTCATTGAAGTGCGAGTGTGTCGACCCGCAGTTGGAGAAGGCACTGTGTCCGGGTTACCTCGACGATGTGCGTTCGGCATCCCCGGATTGGGTGCAGGGATACGGAACTGACGATCGCGCGGGAAGGCGACCGGAAAGTTCGAAATGACCGCAATCCGCGCTTATGTAGCGCGCCGAGGTTCAAGTGGAGTGTCTGAAGTTGTACGCCGAGCTTGACCCCGCGGCGGTGTTCTATTCGTCGTTGCCCGTTTGGACCGTTCGACGAAGAACGCTATAACGCTGTAGCGACGCAGCTTAGTCCGCGGCTCGGGCACATCTCAATACGAGCCTGTGATGCCGGGCTCGTCGGCGTGTTGGCGTCGGCAAACCGTCCGGTCGTCAGCGAACTGTCGCCGGACTACCGGCGGGCAAAGTGGATGGCCATCCTAGACGGCACCTCTAGAGCGTCAGTCCGATGCACCACATTCAACCCCCGGCGGACGGCTCCATGAATGTCGAACTGATCAGCGCCTGGCCAGCGCCGCAATTCTCGACAGGCTCGAAATGTCGCGATCATCGTTCGCATGTTCGCCGTCTCCCCCGAGACCATGGGGACCGCTCGCCACTCGAATAGCTTGACGCTATGCCGCGGAGCAGCCGACGGCGTGCCCGACGACTACCAACGCCGGACGGGGCAAAGCATTGGTCCCCAAAGCAGTCCGTCGCTGTGGCCGCGTCCGTCGAACTAGGAGCTCGCGCTGGCCGTGGCAGCCTCCACGGCACCAGCAGATTCGCTAAGTCCGTCAGCAAGCGTACAGACGCCGTGGTATCGCATGACATCATTAATCGCCCGGCCGACAGGATACGTCTCAAGGTCGTCTTCCCTAGATCGGATGATCTGCTTGAACAAACGAGTTCTGGCCAGCTCAACACCGGACAACGCTATGTTCATTTTGGTCTCCCGGAAGTAGCCGTCCAGATCTCCCGCGACCGAGCCCACGACATCACCCGCCGAACCCACGGCCTCTGCCGTCGTGTTGTGCGGGATCAGAGTAGCCGATGCCACGCCTGTGAGGCTTCCCGCAGCGCGCAGATAGATCGGCCGCTTCGTCTCGCCGTAGAGCTTCGTCCTGAAGTCTAGGCACAGCTGAGTTGCCATGCCCATCAACCGATGCTGCAAGTCGTTCCTCTGCTGAGTGGTGGTTATGTTGCTGGTGTCAATGCACATTGTGGGATTCACCCTAGCCCGCGCCCACGGGCGCTTTCTCACACGCTCACAGAACTCCAAGCCCTCGTCCATGGCGACCCATTCCATCGGGAAGGGATCGACGGCTACCGGTGCTGGGAACAATGTGCAACCACCAGCAGTTGCCATTGCCACGGTCGCTAGCGCGACCAAGCCACTGCGCATGATCGATCCTCCTCGTGCGTTCGGCTGACTCGCCGTCGAACGTGAGTGTTTGAAGTGTCCGTTTGCCATTTTGAGTCCTCCATGGAAGCTAGTCGATTGTCGTGTGGGGTTGTCAGTTCACCGCCCCCCACAGCGCGAATGATCCTTGCACGTTGATGAACGCTACCTGAACGGACCGCGCGTGAGGGGATCCACCGACCCTGAGGCCCAGAGCTACTCCGTTCGACTGCCATAGCGTCATCGGCAACCGGATCGCCCGCTCCTTACATCCACCGGCTCAATGAGAGTCCGTGAGCGCGGGCTCGGCGAAGGTTGCAGATAGTCGCGTGCCAACGCGATTTCCCATCGGTAGCCAGCCCATGGCCGCGTTCGAGGCGGCGGCTTCCTAGACGATGCCCAGAAGATCGTTCCTTCGCGTCCCCCGGTTTCCGAGCTTGCTGGTGCCCAGAAAAGTGCGCCATCAGATCGCCATGGCACCCAACTATAGCTACCCTCGAACCAGACTGGCTCTCATCCCTGCAAGCTAAACAGCTCCACAGAGGATCGTGCTGGCGGCGTCTTTCGGAGCTCCTCCGGGACGGACGGAAGATCACTGGCTTGGAACCAACCGCTCTCAACAACGGCCTCGAGCAGGACCTCCTGCTCAGGATAGAGCGCCACCGTTGCCTCCAATACCCACAGCAATTCGAGCAACTCAGTCGTGAAGGCGCTAGTCCAACGCGCCGGCCGGATGTCGTCTAGGGGCGATGACCTGCGACCGGCCCCTTTTCTCATGCGGTACTTGAGCCAAGATTGCAGCACCTTGAGCCCTGAAACCTCGAATTCGAAAATCTCGGGTTTCAACGGGGCGAACGCTCCGTCCCCAACATGAAGGGTTTGGGTCGCAGCGACATACATGAAGCTGTCGGGGTATCCAACCGCATCGCCAGAAATTGCTCGCACACACCGCGCCGCGCCGGAAGGCACGTGGCCACGTTGGTTGTCCTCGGGCACCAGTCGTTCCCCGTAGGTGTGGAGCCAGAGCAACCGAGCGCCAATCGCACGTACTTGCTCAAACAGCGCGGCATCCTTGGTGAGAGGCACGCGCACCTCTCGCGTCTCCAACTCCGCAGCAAAGCGCTTGGTAAAGGCTGGCTGTGCCAGCACGCCGTACACGTAGGCCAGGAAGTCCTCAGGGCTAACCGCACGCTCATAGGCTGAGCAAAGGATGTCGAGCAGTCCGGGCAGGACGTTCGTCTGCGATGCCTCGGCAGCACGGTACAGTGGAATAGTGTCCTTTGCGCCATACGAACCACGGAAATGGTGCAAGTCGGGGATTGTCGCGCAAGCCATGAGCGCAGAACCTCCTCCGAGGGGTGAAGTCGTCAGCAAGCTCGTCACATACACCTGTCGTTCGTCGTGTAGCTGCCACAAAGATGGTCCGGGTCTATCCAACATGCGTGCGTCATAGAGAATGTATTGGCGGTCCAACGATCGAAAGGAGAAACGTGCGATCTCGGGGGCCGGGTCTCCTTTCGCAAGGCTTGTAACAGGGGGCAATTGGACATCGGACGGCGGCAACTGCGTGACCGCATCCTTCACCTTACGTCCTGACGGTGAGTCCTTAAACAGCTCCTGCCGTTCTTGAGTGTCAGCTTCAAGCAGGGCCTGCCAACGTGCCCGAAGTGTCTCCTGTTCAGGCGAAATCACCCAAGTGCGCCCAGCCTTGACGCCGGATTGCTGCCAAGGCATGAGGTCAGTCAACAACGGCCAATCGAAATACACACCGCGACCAGCTGGACGGAACGGAGACTGCCAGTCGGTTGGGCAGTCATGCCAAGTGACCGTCGAAATACTGCTAACGGCATCAAGAGCGGAGAGTTTTTCCTCGCGCGTTCCTTCAATGCGGGCATAGCGAACCGTAGACGGCGTGTCCTCCTTTGCGTGCTTCTCCCGCACCGCCACCGCGATGGCGACCGGTGTTTGGATCGCAAACACATTGTCGCTCTTACGGGTACCGCGTCGCTCTCCCCCGAGGTCGAGTATCCAGATGTCGTCGCACTGCCTGCGCAAGTGTTCGCGCATACCCCCGAAGGCGTCCCCGTCGAGGTAGCTCGACGCGCTGATGAAACTGATCACGCCCGGCCCGCGAGCAGTGTCGTGCTCGAAGACCTTCCACATCGCCCAACGCCAGAAGTAGACATACTGATTGTAGATGTTCTTTAGCTGGTTGCTATTCCCGGCAGCGACTACGGGGTCGAGAAATTCCTTAAAGATGGCTTCCTCGCCGTCCTCACCCCATCTCACCCAACCGCCTGTCGAGGCCTTATTGTCATCACTGGCGGCCTCGTGCCGGTCGTAAGGCGGATTGCCCAAGCAGACGATAACCGGCACGGCGCTCTTTACCTGCAACGCCCGCGCGTGCTGATCTGCGATGGGGCGCAGGAACAAAGCCAGTTGCGGTGTTTCGGCGTGGGGGCTTTCAAGGCTATCGGTAAGGTAGACGTGCGTGCCGTCCGCTGGTAGTTGGGCACCTCGGTCGCGCAAGGCGCGGCTGACGCGCAGTTCCGCCACCGAATAGGCCCCGACCATCAGCTCGAATCCATAGAGGTTGCCAGCTAGTGTCGTGGCCTGACCCGCGACAGCGCCGAAGCCTTGCTTCGCTTCCACGCGCCCTAGCGCGTGTTCGATGACACCAAGAAGGTACGTTCCGGTACCCACCGCAGGGTCGAGGGTGACTACGCCGGGGTCAGCAAAACCTAGCGGTTTATTGAGACGATGGACGAGCAGGTCGTCGATGAGGCGCACTTGGGCCCGGACCACCTCGACCGGGGTGTAGTAGACCCCGGCGTCTTTGCGCAATTTCGGATCGTAGGCGGCCAGGAAGTCCTCGTAAAAGTAGAGCCAGGGATCATCGTCAGGAGCGGCCGTCAGCGCGGTGGGCGGCACCGCCTTGATGACGCGTAGAAGCAAATCGAGGGAAGCGGCAATGTCGGCGTGTGCGGCGGGGTCTGTGAGGACTTGAAGGGTCCGTGCCAGCAAGTTGTGCTGTACCGCAAGCGCGGTCTCGGCGCTTTCTAGCGAGAACGTGTCAGCCGTGTTAGCCGCATCTTCGCTACGACCCAGCAACAAAGCGAAAGTCACAGTCTGGGCGTAGGCGTCGGCGAATTGGTCGTCCCCGGCATCTGGGAAAAGCAACTGCCGCCAATCCTTAGCCAGTTGCACCAAAGGTGAAATCGGGTCCTTGAGCGCATCGGTCACGTCGTCACGCAAAAGGCCAGACAGCGGGGCCAGCATGGCGGCAAAACGCTTCAAATCTATCTTGCCCTTCCGGTCGGTGGGTATAAACGGCTGCCAAGAGAGAAAATCCCGTAAAAGGCGTTCCACGGCCAAGGCGTCGTTCGGCGTGGAAGCCTTACTGCCCTTGGTGGCCACGTCGCCCGCCAAGCACACGACCCGACCCACAAGCCCGCCGCCCCGGTAGAGCGCCCATTCATTGCCATCCGTGTAGAGAATATTCGGGATGGCGGCGAAGCGCTTGAACTGGTCACGGTTGTGGCCCGTGAAACGGCTGCTGGTGGCACCAACGCCGGGTGCCTTGAGTTCGACGTACCCGGTCAGTAGCTGGTCGAGATGCACTGCGTAGTCCGGGCGCCCAAGACGGTCGGGCAGGGGTGTTTCACCTTGTGCAGACGACGTTCAGACCCAACGCCTGGGCGGCCG
>JAPOYW010000397.1 GCA_026706425.1 Gammaproteobacteria bacterium | reverse complement strand
CACCCCGACCGCAGTGGCGGGGTTGCATGACAAGCCGCACCGTCGGAAGATTCGGTGACCGGCCGCGAGTTCATCGAACGGGCTCATCAACTGGCGGCGGAACGCGGTGTGCCCGTCCGACTCGAATTGAAGCGCGGTAAAGGCAGCCATGCACTGTTGTTCTACGGGGTACGCAAAACAGTCCTGAAGGACAGACGCAAGGAACTCGGCCCCGGCTTGCGTGCCGTGATGATTCGACAACTTGGCCTTGAGCCGGCCGATTTCCGCTAGCCGACACAGAGGATCACATGCAGTTGGTCTACGCAGCCAAGTTCGCCCGGACAGCGCCGAACGAGATCGTCGTCTCCTTTCGCGACATACCCGAGTGCCTGACTTCCGGCGTCGATGACCGCGATGCATTCGCCGAGGCAACCGATGCTCTGGAGGAAGCGATCGCCGGACGCATCGACGATCGCGAGAGCATTCCCGTACCGACCGCGCGACGCGCCGATGAACGCGAGATCGCAGTTCCACGTCGCATGGCTGCCAAGGCTGCCCTCGCACTAGCCCTGCGCCGGAGCGGCATGACCTGCAACGCACTGGCGAGGTCTCTCGGGATCCAGGAGAAAGCGGCGCGGCGTATGCTCAACCCACGGCACGACACAGCAGTCGAGCAGATCAGAGACGCGTTGGTCGTTCTCGGAGAACTTGAGCCATGACGGATGCCCACCGGGCGCAATCCAAGTTCCTGCGACGGTCTCGACGATGAGTTCCGCCTGACGACGATTCCTTACGGCTCGTCGGAGTCGGGAAACCGGACGACATCCGCGCCACGGTCCCCCTTGCGTTCCTCCGGCAGAATGAGCTCGCCTACGACGTCCTCGGCCAGTATCACCATCCATCGCGGTATCCACCGAGGCACACCTTTGCGCCGCCAGTTCCGCTTTCGCCGCTCCTCCGCCGCGAATCTCCGCTCTTCCTGGGGCGATGATTTGACCGATAGCGAAAACACGACGCAGACGAAAGCGACGATGGCGATGACGCCGATCACCAACCCCGTCATGGCTAGTCTGTATCCCTACGCGCGTCCGCCACGAAGGTCACCGCTCGCGTTGATTCGCCCCCGCCTAAGGAAAGTACGCCGGTCGAACCACCGGTGTCTACGGTCTGCGGGCGAGACGGTAACCCACCACAGGACTCAGGCCGGGTTACCAAGCGTACTGGATCCCGTTTATACGTGACCTACGTAGGGTGATACAGCGCTGTTCACGGAGATTCCGAGGTTCACGCCCGCACCCGCCGGCCCGTCGAGGCAATTCAACATGACAAAGCGTCACATCGCGAACGAGGTACTCGACGGACTGCACGCGATTCGCGAACACCGCAACCGCCGGCGGACACTCCGGACCACGCAGATCGAATCGCGTCCGCTTCCCGAACTCTCGCCGAGCGCCATCCGCGAGATCCGGGATCGACTTGACGTCTCGCGGGCCGTTTCTGCACACATGATCCGTACCCGTCCGGACAGTCGAAGGCTGGGAGCAGGGCAAGTGTCGGCCGGCGGGGTCTGCGGTGGCATTGATGCTGATGGCGGCAAAGTACCCGGACACGTTCGATAGGCTCGCGTCCCTATGATCCGTCAGATCACCCGCCGCAGCGGCTAGCCTTTTCGCGTCGCCACGCCGTTTGACATCGTGCCAGCGGCCTGCGAATAATCCCCTTAGGCGTGCTTCACGCCCAGCCTCTGCCAGCCCACCCCAGCGGGGCCGGTTCCCGGGGCGAAGGGGACATTCACCTCGAAGCGACGTGTCAACGGTCAACGACCTCGGAAAGGCGATTGCTGGGGAATCCGGATTTCCGAGAGGCGGAGGACCGATGACAGTCGGAAAGCGATTCAAACGACTCGTCCGAGCGCACGCCCGGCAGGTCGGCCAACCCTACACGGCTGCCCTCGAGTACTTCCGTCGACAAGCGGAGGTAACCAACATGTCGCAACACACAGACGATCAGCCCCTGAAGGGCCTGCCATGGAACCACAAGCTCGCCGACTGCGAGCGCGAGGCCGCGGCGACCGGCTTGCCGGAACTCGAGGCGCGAACCGCCGTCGCAAACGGCTACGGCTTCGCCACCTGGCGGCAGCTCAAGGTTCACCTGATCCATCCCGGCGAACTCTCGGACTTCCTGCAGCTTGCGTGCCTGCAGTACTTCCCGACGGACTCCCCGGCGCTCCGCGAACGCGCCGGCGCGATGCTGTCGGCCGATCCGAACCTGGCCGCGCGGGACATCTGGACGGCTGCCTGCGTCGGGGACGTGGCCGCTGTCCGCCGCGCCCTCGATTCGAGACCCGAACTGGTCAACCTGCGCGGCGGCTACCACGACTGGGAGCCGCTGCTCTACGCCTGCTACTCGCGCCTCGACCTGCCCGCGGGCTCGACGCTCGCCGTTGCCGAGCTGCTTCTCGAACGCGGCGCGGACCCGAACGCCCACTACATGTGGGGCGGCCAGTACCGGTTCACCGCCCTGACCGGCGCGTTCGGCGGCGGCGAGATGGGGCCGGTGAACCAGCCCGAGCATCAAGCCGGGGAGACGCTGGCCCGGCTACTGCTCGACGCCGGCGCAGACCCCAATGACGGCCAGGCCCTCTACAACCGGATGTTCGGCGACGATCATTCGACCCTTCAGTTGCTGCTCGACTACGGGCTGAACGCCGAACACCGGCTCAACTGGCTGTCGCATCAGGACGACCGGCTCGTGGCAACGCCCGTGCAGACCCTCGGCTACCAGTTGCAGTGGGCCGTGCGCAAGCACCACGCCGTGCGCGCGCGGCTCTTGATCGACCACGGCGCCGACCTCAGCATGGATGCGGGCGACGGACGGACGCTCTACGAGGCCACCGTGGTGTCCGGGCATCCGGAACTCGCGCAGTACCTTGCCGACCACGGCGCCGAAGTCGTCTCCCTCGATGCTACCCGGCGACTTGCCGCCGCGTGCAACGCCGGCGACCTCGCCGCCGCCCGTGCCTTGCTGGACCGGGACCCCGACCTGCTCTCGCGGCTGCCGAACGGCGGCGGAGACCTCCTCGCGGAAGCCGCCGACTACAACCGTCTCGACGCGGCGCGCGTCATGCTTGAGATCGGATGCCCGGTCAACCCCAGCGGCACCACTCCCCTTCACGGGGCGGCGTTGAAGGGCCACGTCGAGATGGCGGAACTGCTCGTCGCCAACGGTGCGGATTTGAGTGCTCGGGACGACCGGCACGCGACGACACCCCTGCAATGGGCACAGGTCGGCGGCCACGAGGCGATCCAGGAGTACCTCGCGTCATGCCGGCTCGGCGTTTTCGACGCCGTGCTGCTCGACGACGCGCAGCGCGTTGAGGAACTGCTTGAAGCCAACCCGGAGCTGGTCGACGCGACCGTTGGTGCGGAGCGCGGCTCCGAGACGCCGCATCCTTCGGACTGGCAGACGCCGCTCGCCGTCGCCGTCCTGCGGAATCGGCTTCAAGCGGCGAAGGTGCTGATCGATCGGGGTGCGCGGGTCGACATCGCGGACGGCGACGGTCGGCCCTTGGCCGACATCGCCCGGGCGGAGGCGTCGGCGCAGTTGGTCGAGCTGATCGACGCGCGGGCGGGAACGGGCTGATCCCGACGGTCGAGTCCGTGACCTTGCCGGGCGCGCTCGCGTTTTTGACCCGCTGCTGGTGAGCGCGATGGCCGGCTGGGACCTGTTGATCCTGCTCGCGTTCGTCGCCTGGTCCGTCACGCTGGGGCTCCGCGCCCGGCGTAGGGCGTCGCGGGGCCTCGACGAGTACTACCTCGCCGGCCGCCAGGTCCGGGGGTTCCGGGCCGGCATCAGCATGGCGGCGACCCAGTTCGCGGCCGACACGCCGCTCCTGTTCTCCGGGCTCATCGCGGTGGCCGGCGTATTCGCCCTGTGGCGGCTGTGGGTCTACGGCCTCGCCTTCCTGCTCATGGGATTCCTCTTCGCCGCCTTCTGGCGGCGTGCGCGAATACTGACCGATGCCGAGCTCGTGGAGGTCCGCTACAGCGGCCGGTGGCGACTGCCCCTGCGCCTGACCAAGGCGGTCTACTTCGGCCTGGTGATCAACTCCGCGGTCCTCGGCTTCGTCCTGCTCGCGATGTTCCAGATCTCCGAACTCTTCTTCCCGTGGCACGCCTGGCTGCCGGAGGCGCCGTATGCGGCCATCGCTGGCGTCGTCGCGAGCCTCGGCATCGACATCTCAACCGGCGCCGCACCTTACGGGTCCGAACTCGCCAGCACCAACAACCTCATCAGCATCGTCTTGCTCCTCGTCTTCGTCGGCCTGTACTCCACCACCGGCGGACTGCGCGGCGTGATCGCGTCAGACCTCCTGCAGTTCGGCCTCGCGATGGGCGGATCGATCGCCTTCGCGGTACTCCTCCTGTGGGAGGTCGGCGGGCCCGCTGCCTTGGTCGATCGCGTGGTCGTGCTGTACGGCGCGGACAACGCCGCCCGAATACTGTCCTTCACCCCCAGCGTCGAAGGCGCGCTGATGCCGTTCCTGGTGATCATGGGGCTGCAGTGGCTGTTCCAGATGAACAGCGACGGCACCGGCTACCTGGCGCAACGCTGCATGGCCTGTGCGAGCGACCGCGACGCCCGCATTGCGGCCACGGTGTTCGCCTGGGTACAGATTCTCGGGCGGAGCCTGATCTGGCTGGTCATCGGCGTGGGGCTCTTGGTTCTCTATCCGTTCACCCCGGACGACAGCGCCCACGCGTCCTTCGCAGCGAGCCGGGAGCGGACGTTCCTCGCCGGGATTGCGGAGCACCTACCTGTCGGCGTCCGCGGGCTCATGGTCACCGCGCTCGTCGCGGCGCTGGCATCGACAATCGACACGCACCTCAACTGGGGCTCGAGCTATCTCACCAACGACGTCTACAAGCGCTTCGTCTGCCAATCCTGGCTCAAGCGCGAGGCAACGGGCACCGAACTGGTCTTCGTTGCCCGGGCGGCGTCGGTGCTCGTGCTGCTTGCCGGGTGCCTGGTCGCCGCGAACCTGGATTCCATTGCCCAGGGCTGGCGCATCTCCCTGCTGTTCGGCGCCGGCATCGGCGCGGTGCTGATCCTGCGTTGGGTCTGGGAGCGCATCAACATCCAGGCGGAATTCGCCGCCATGGCCATCGCCATCGTCGCAGGACCGATCCTCCTCTGGGTATTCCCCGGGGACGAGATGGAATGGCTGCGCCTCGGGACCATGGTGCTCGTGTCCACCGCCGGAACCGTGCTCGTGGCGCTGGCCTCGCGACGAACCGATCCCGAGGTACTTCTGGCGTTCTACCGATCCGTCCGCCCGGTCGGGTTCTGGGGCCGGACCGCGTGCGCCGCCGGCGACGACCCGGGAGTCGTGCGAACGGCCCTTGGCGCGACGCTGCTCGCGACCGTCGCCTGCGCCGGCTCGCTGTTCCTGGCGCTCGTCGGCAACGCCAAGCTCATCCTGCCGCGGCCCGACGAGGGTTTCCTGCTGCCGATCCTCGCTCTCCTCGGCGCGGCATTGCTCACGCCGCTGTGGTGGCAGCGGCTGGCACAACCACAACCGCCGCCAGCTTGACAAGCATACGAAGCGCAATAGCGTGCCCGGTTTTCGCCCACGGCTAGCGGAGGCTCGTGCTCCCACAGAACGCGCGACTCTCGAGAGGAGAGACACCCATGACCAAACCCAAGGCCGATCCGTCCTCCGCGAGCAGAGCACCGTTGGCGACTCTCGCCATGGGCGTCATGCTTGTCCTGGCGGCCTGCTCGGTCGAGGCGCCGGACGATCCAAACGCAGTTTCGCAGGGGACGCCACCGCCGACTTCAGACCCCGTGACCGGAGACACCCAGGCAAGTCCGGGTGTTTTCGACGATCGCGTCGTATTCGGGCAGTCCGCCGCCTTCACCGGCCCAGCGCAAGCGTTGGGGAAGGCCATGCGCATGGGCATCGAGACAGCATTCCACGAACGGAACCAAGCCGGCGGCGTGCATGGTCGCACGCTGGAACTGGTGACGAAGGATGATAGATACGAGCCGGGTTTCGCCTACGCGAACACGCGTGAGCTGATCTCGAAAGACAAGGTGTTCGGCTTGATCGGCGAGGTGGGAACACCGACGTCGCGTTCGGCCGCTCGGCTGGTCGATTCCGAAGGGGTTCCGTTCCTGGCGCCATTCACGGGGGCCGGCTTTCTCCGGGATCCTGAATTGGGGTCGGTCGTGAATCTGCGCGCGTCGTATGCGCAGGAGACCGAGCACATGGTCGAGCGCCTTACGGCCGATCTCGGAGTGACGAGAGTTGCCGTCATGTACCAGAACGACACCTACGGCCAATCAGGATTGAACGGCGTTCTTGCTGCTTTGGAGCGGCGCGGACTCGAACCCGTGGCAACTTGGTACTACGAGCGCAACTCAAGCGCAGTCAAGGCTGCGGCATTCCATATCGCGGCGGCAAACCCGGAAGCGGTCATCATGATTGGCGCCTACCAGCCCGTGGCCAAGGCCATTTCGCTGCTTCGGATGGACATCGACCCCACATTCCTTGCGGTCTCTTTCGTCGGGAGCAATGCACTGGCACGCGAGCTAGGAGACGAAGCGGCCGGCGTCTTTGTCACACAGGTCGTTCCGCCCCCCGATGACGTTGACACACCCGTTGTCGCGGAATATCTCACCGCACTCAACGCATTCGACGCCAATGCCGAGCCCGGGTTCGTGTCCCTGGAAGGGTACATGGCCGGTCGATTGGCCATCGTCGGACTCGAGGCATGTCGGGATCTGACCCGCGAGTGCTTCCTGGATGCCCTCCAAACGTCGCAATCCATCGACCTCTCCGGTGTAACGCTGCGCTACGGCCCCGGCGACAACCAAGGCTCCGACGAAGTCATCATGACGGTGATCGACGACCTAGGCCGGATCGTAGCGGTGGCCAATCTTGAAGAGACAGGGTGATGGGTCGTTTTCGTGTGTCGGCGACATTGGCCGTCACGACGGCTGTCGTCCTCGGGATCATCGCCGCCGGTACCGCTGTGGGTTGGGTTGCCTTGGGAAGTTCGGATCCACACAACGGCAAACCCGACATCCGCGCAGCCTCCGCGGCGTTGGCCTTGGCTCGACATGCGAGGTCGTTAGCCGACACAGCCTCCGCGAGGACTCAGGCTGACATCTCCCCCGAGGCAATGGCGGCGTCCAAGGCGTCCATCGACGCCGATGCGGCGGAGGCGCGCCAACAGTTTGACTCGCTGGCGAGCACCGGCCACGAGGATGCAGCGGCGCAGATGGGCGAGTTGCTCGATGAGTTGGTGCACAAGGCACTACAGCTCGAAAACGCCCGACCGCAGTTCGCAGAGGTCCTGCGCGACTCCGAGAGCAACCGCGAGAGACTCATCGCCGCCACCAGTTGGCAACTCCTGCCCGCTGCCCTCGCGAGCGAGGACGATCTCTTCTACCGCATTCTCTCCGGCCGGGGCGACACGGAACGACCGGTGCCCGATGCGAGGGGTCCTGTGTCAGTCGAAGACCTGCTGCTGTATGCACGCTTGGCACTCCTGACGCAGCAGATCGACCAGGGCTACATCGCGCTGGAGGTCGCTACGAGGCAGACGGACAGCGCGTTCATTGGCACGGTGGAAGAGGCCGTGAACCTGGTGATGTACCAGCTCCGGGAGAGCATCGAAAGCCTTTCCGACGCCGGTCACGAAGACTTGGATCCCACGCTGGTTCCACTCGCCCGGGACTTGGTGGACGCCGCGTACGGCGAGTCGAACCTGCTCGATCTGATGAAGACCCGCCTGCGGCTGGACGAACAGGAAGCGCAGCTGGCCGAGGCCGTCAACGCGGCTTCGCTTTCTCTGCAGACGGCGGCCGGCGCCGTTTTTGAACAGGCCATCGGCGACATGGCAAGCACAAGTACCAACGGTGACACAGCACCGGCACTGCAAGCAGCATTCGCGGCAAGTCAACACGCATCCGCGGTTGCATCCCATTCCTCCGGTCCAACCACCGCGAACACACCGACTGGGGAGATGCCAGAGGTCCGCGACGCCATTGCCGCCCAAATTCTCAGCATCCGTGACGGGTTGAGCACACTAGGAGATGTAGGCTACGGCGCCGCAACCGCGCACATGCACTCGGAGATCGATCGCTTTGAGTCTGTCGCCGAGCAGATCCTCAGTGGCCGTCCGGAACTGGCCGGAGCGTTGCAGTCAGCCGCGCGTGAGCGTACCCAGTTGCGAAGTTTCGTCGATTACCAACTCGAGCCGGCTGTCGTTGCGAGCTTGGACAACCAGTTGTATTACATGCTGACCGGCAGGAGCGAGTTCAGGGATGGTGTCGCGAGCGACTCTGCCCCGCGGTCCCACGCGGAACTCATGCGTTATTGGCACCTCGCATCGGTCTACAACTCGCTGTTCCGGACTTTTTCGGGTTTGATCATCGCCATCATCATGACCGAGCCAACCTTGATCGGGGAAGGCGAAGAGCGGTTCTTTACAGCGTCTCATCGTCTTGAGAAGAGCGTCGACTTCCTGGAGGAAGAGGGAGGCGCCGAACTGGATCCGCAGTTGGTGTCCCTGGCTCGCCAATTCATAGGCTTCGGCAACGGGGAGTCGAATTTCTTCGACTCGCTGCGGCATAGATTGCCGCTGATTGCGTCCGAGAGACAGTTACTCGAGGAAAGTCAGCAGATTCAGTCGGGCCTGCAGGTCCGACTGGATACGTTGCTCGACGGGATACTCCAGGATGCTGTTTCGCCCCGCGGAGTTTCCAGTGCCGTACCCAGCCCACGAACGATCGCGCTCGTACTCGGCATCCTTGCCGCCGTTGTCACTCTGCTCGCCGCCGCTTCCGTCGCCCGGCGCAACGCACGCAGTTCTTCCTGAACCGTGTATCCGTGCGTGGGCGACGGCGCCCAGACATCTCCGTCCGCGCTTGGCTAAAGTCGGCGGCCTCTTGCGTGCGACGCGCTCGCACGCCTCGACGGGACGCCGCCTTGCCGTCGTCCTGCAGGCACTCCTCGCGTTCTCGATCTCCGCGGCCGGTGCCGAAATGGACGGCCTTGAAGAGGTCATCGTGACCGCGCAAAAGGTGGAGCAGAACCTAGAGGACGTCCCTTCATCGGTTTCGGTCCTGCCCGGCTCCTTTATCGAGGAGTCAGGCGCAAACAACATCTCAGACCTAAACGGCACGGCTCCCAACGTCATCTTTCAGGGCATGGTGTTCATGCAGAACACGGCGAACCTGGCCATCAGGGGGATCGGATTCTTCGATACGGACCCTTTTGCGGACCAGAAGACGCAAGTCCTGGTCGATGGCATACCCCACGCACGAGTGACCGGTCTCGGCCACGACCAGATCGAAGTCGAGCGGGTCGAAGTGCTGCGTGGTCCCCAAGGGACACTCTTCGGCCGCAACAGCCTGGCGGGAACCGTCAACATCATCACCAAGGATGCCAGTGCCCAACCCGGGCTATCCGTGCGCGCCGCGGCAGGTGAGTATGGTCTAGCAAAGTACGTGCTAAACGCCGAAACAGGTCAGATGATCGACGACTCCCTCCGCGCTCGTCTGACGGTCTCGACGCGGGATTACGCTGGGCATGTCATCAACGCTTTCAACGGCAGCCGGTTGGGAGAACAGGATTCGAACACGCTGCGCCTGAAAGTGGACTACCGCACGTCCAACACCCAAACCACCGTGACCTACTACCAGCTCGATGAAGAAACAGATGGAATGGCCACGTCGAACCTGACCCAGGATCCCGGCGGCGTATCCGACGGTGATGTCCACCTCATCAATATGGATACCGACGGATTCAACAACTCCAACGAGCGAGGACTCACCTTGCTTTCCGATCGCGAACTGGGCACCGGTACGGTCTCGGTCGCAGCGAATTCCCACTCGAGCGACTTCCTGCTCTACACAGATCTCGATGGTCGAGCCGGGCCGCAGCCACCTGCCCCGGGCAGGAATCCGGGTCTCAATGTCAACATCGGCTTTGATATCGACCATGAGCAAGACAGCTTTGAGTTGCGGTTTCACGATGCGCACAGCAGTCGCTGGGACTATGTCCTGGGCGTATTCGCCTTCTGGGAAAAGGCGCGCCGATTTTTCTACCAGAATATCGGTCCACCGTTTTCGTCGACATTCGAGTTCGAAGATTCAGCTCGAATCACTGTCGCAAGACAGCAGACGAACAGCATCGCGGCGTTCGCCCAGACCGACTTTCACGTCAACAGCCGGCTCGCACTGATCGCAGGAGCAAGAGTGACACGGGATGAGAAGGAGGCGACCGTAGGCAACTACGGCCTGCCACCACCTGCCCCGCAAAGGCCCCCCATTGTCCTGGATGCGAAAACGACTTGGGATCAGCCGACGTGGAAGCTGGGCGCGAAGTATGAACACTCTGAATCGGTGATGGGCTACTTGACCGTTTCCACGGGTTACAAAGCCGGTGGATTCACCAGCCGGGCGACCGTACCGGAGAACGTCGGACCTTACGAAGCCGAGTACGTAGCGAACTACGAAGCTGGCGTGAAGGCGAATCTGCTCGACAATCGCCTGCGGTTGTCCGCGGCGGCGTTCTTTGCTGATTATGTAGACCTTGTGGGGTTCGTGCGCCGCACGAATTCGACCGGTAGAGGGAACGAACCCATCAACGTGAACCTGGGCGACGTCGAGATCAATGGGTTCGAGATCGAGTCTTCCTGGCTGCTACGGGCGGACCTCAGCGTAGACTTCGCTCTCGGCTTGCTGGACGCTGAGTGGGTGTCTTTCTCGATTGATCTCAACAATGACGGGATGGTCACCGACAATACCCATCTGGATGTGCTGATGGCGCCTACGCTCACCGCCTATGGGGCGGTGCAATACACCTCGGCGCTACTAGGCCATTCGCTGGACTACCGGCTTGATGCACGCTATCAGTCCCGCTACAACGCTTACGGGGAAAGCAACGACGACATTTTCTATCGACCAGGAACCACGTTGATCAACGGTTCGGTGACGTGGGGGTGGGGAGATCGTGGAAACAGCGTTTCCCTGTTCGGCCGGAATCTCGCCGACAAAAGCGCCCCGAAACTGATCATTGGCGCCTCGGTATTCCCGGTTGCGGTCTACGAACCGCCGCGGTTGCTGGGCGTGGAACTGCGGCTCAACATCTAGCGGGTCAACCCCCCAAGATGTTCGAGCACCGCACGGTTCCACGTGTCGGCACGCTCGAAGTACGGCGAGTGGCCGCTGTCGGGAATCTCCACCAGCCGGCTCGTCGGCAGTTCCGCGTCTAGGAGGCGCATCATCTCCGGTGCGAAGATCATGTCGTACGGCCCGGTCACGATCAGGATCGGCACGGTCGACTTCCGCGCTTCGTCAAGATCCCAGTGCGTGCCGAACAGCAACTCCCCGAGATTCGCCGGTCCTCGCGGCGGTGCCAGTCGACTGATCTGGCCGTATCGGAACGCCAGCGCCGGGTCCATGATGTCGAAGTCGCGACCCGCCTTCGCGGCGCGCTCACGGACCTCCGCCCACCGTTCGGGGGTGATCCACTCCCGCATCGGCTCGGTCGAGAGGCCGCCGTAGGTGTTCGCAAGCACCAGCGAGCGCGTGCGCTCCGGGTAGCGCAGCGCGAACCCGGCCACCGCCCAGCCGCCCATCGACTGGCCAACCAAGTGCGCCGTATCGATGCCCAGATGGTCCAGCAAGCGGCGCAGGTCTTCTACGGCCGTCTCCGAGTCGCCGGCCAGGTCGCGCACGTCCGTAGATTTGCCCCAACCACGCTGATCCCACGTGACGACCCGGTAGTTCTCGGCGAACACGGGCGTCTGATGCACCCAGATGGCATGGTTGCCACCCGCGCCGTGGCTGAAGACCACGGCCTCACCGCTGCCGGTGCTCTCGTAGTAGATCCGCTCGCTGCCAATGACGAGGAAGCCGGCGTCCGTCTCTCGCACGTCCGCCCAAGCGGCGAGCGACATGATCAATGTCCCAACGCTCGCCGCAATACGCATTCCGTTAAACATGTGACCGCTCTACCTCGTCAAAGAGAGACCAATCCTAAGGCCCGCCTGTTCACCTTACACTGACCGAGTTTTTGAACGACGGGGTTGACACGTGGACAGTCTGGAAAGGCAGCTCATTCGGATGGAGTTGGTGCAGCGGCGCGAAGAAGGCTGCGACGTCGCGGCGATCGAGTCGCGCGCCCGAGAAGCACTCGCCGACGAGGCCACCGACGAGGCCGTGTTCATCGATCTGTATGACACCCTAGACGCCCTGACGCCGGAGCCATCGTTCCCCTACGAGGAACCGTCCGACCTCAACGCCATTCGCGCCTTGCGTCCCGACGGACCCCGACGTATGGACCTCGGCGACGCAGAAGATGCCGTGCCCGACCGAATATACGGCGCTTGGCTCGGCCGAGCCGCAGGTTGTTCGCTAGGCAAACCCGTCGAGGGCTGGCCGCGAAAACGCATCGACAAGTACCTGGAGTCGACCGGCGCCCTGCCGCTCGACGACTACATCCCGTATACCGAGGGCGCGATATCGCCGCGCCTCAAAACCAGCACGCGCGACAACATCGAATTCATGGCCCGCGACGACGACATGGACTATCCGATCCTGGGCCTGCTCGCCCTGGAACAACGCGGCGCGGATCTGACGTCGCGCGCCATGGCCAGCACCTGGATCAGCCGAATGCCGTACGACATGCTCTACACGGCCGAATCGGCCGCCTACCGAAACTTCGTCAACCGTCTCTGGCCACCGGAATCCGCTGTTTGGCGAAACCCGTTCCGCGAGTGGATTGGCGCGCAGATTCGCGCGGACATCTTCGGCTATGTCACGCCCGGCTGGCCCGAGAAGGCTGCGGAACTGGCCTATCGGGACGCCAGCATCTCCCACGTGAAGAACGGGATCTACGGCGAGATGTTCGTCGCCGCGATGCTTGCCGCCACGTTCGTCGAGGGCGACATCGAGACGATCGTGAACATCGGGCTCTCGGAAATCCCAAGACAGTGCCGACTCGCCGAAGCCGTGAAGGACACGCTCGCATGGTGCCGTCAATCATCGGATTGGGAGGACGTCTGGGAGAAGATTCATGAGAAGTACGGCCACTATTCGGGCGTGCACACCATCAACAACGCGGCGCTCGTCGTCATGGGCCTGCATTTCGGGGCGAACGACTACGAGAAAGGCATCGTGGTGACCGTTCGGGGCGGCTGGGACACCGACTGCACCGGTGCGACGGTGGGATCGATCCTAGGCGCGAAGTTCGGCGCCGACGCGTTGCCGGAGAAATGGGTCGGCGTTCTGAACGACCGGCTCATGTCGTGCGTCCGGGACTGCAACGACAACCGGATCTCCGAGTTGGCGGAACGCACACGCCGGGTCGCGTCGGCAATTCTGTCACCACCCGTCGAGGAGGCCCACGCGCAGCCCATTGCCGACGGAGACGGCGGATTCCCGGGCACGTGGAAGCTGGACCTCGAATGGGGCAGCCTGGTCCTCACTGTCGAGGACGACCTGTCGGGCCGGATCGATCTCACGGCCTTCGGCGAAACCCGACCGATCCGCAACGTCCGCATCGAAGGCAACAAGGTCCGCTTCACCTTCGCCATGCCCAAGGGCGACTACGATATGGACATCGGGTTCGACGGCACGGTGCGGGGCGACCGCCTCACCGGCGTATGCTCCAGCGCCGGCTTCGAGTTCCCGCTGAACGGCGTCCGGAGCTGACTCTAGGGGCCGAAGCCGCCTTCAACGCTCTTTCAGGTGGCGGCAATCCAGACGGGCCACCTGCAAGGGCCGCTTCCCGGACTTCGTCTCCAACTTCCTGTCCGCCCCCAGGCTCATGAGTGCCTCGGCCGCCGCAAGCTTGCCCTCGTAGGCGGCCCGGTGGAGCGGCGTGCGTCCCTTCTTGTCCTGCGCGTCGAGATCGGCGCCGTTCTCCGCCAGGACCCAGACCGCATCGACGTTCCCCCTCTCTGCGGCCAGATGCAGCGGGGTCCGGTCGGTGACCGTTCTGGCATCGATATCAGCGCCGCGCTGCAGCAGCCATTGCACGCATCGGCTCGAACCGGAGCGCGCCGCCCAGTGCAGGGCGGTCATGTCCGCCTCCCCTCAAGCGTGACAACCGCGGCATCCTCGGCGGCCAGCTCGCGCACCCACTCGAGGTCGTCCATGCCGCACGCCGAGAAGACGTCGTAGTTCGCTCCGTACCCGAGCAGCGCGCTGACCGTATCGGCGACGTCGGAGGTCCAGGCCGCGCTGCCGAAACGGGACGCCGCTTCCTGCAGGGGCGTGTTGCCCCGCTCCCCGTTGCCGGAGAACGGTACTTCCGGGGCGGCGCCGTATCTGAGCGCGAACTCCGTGTACTCCACCGGCCTGCCGACCGCCCAGAACAGCAGCGAGGTATTCGCCGGCCACCCGACGTGCGACGTGCTGGTGACCGCCGCATTGCTGACCCCGGCCTCGAACACCGTGCGCAGGGTCTCGAAGTTCCCGTGGTAGAACGCCTTGGTCACCGGCTCGTGCTGGTGCTTCCTGTGGAGCCCCGTCTCGCAGTCGTAGAACTCGCGGATGCCGCGATCGAGCAGGAAACGGACCGCGTCCAACGTGCCGAAGTAGGAGGTCGCCATCGCCAGGGCGACCGTACCGACCGATTCGAGCAGGGCCGGCTCCTCGCGCAGCAGGGCTTCCATTCGCGTGACGTCGCAGCTCGCGTGGCAGAGATCCGTGGCGCCGTGCGCCGCCGCGGTCAGGAACTCCTTCTCCGGGGCGGTGAAACTCCTTCCCTCCCTCATCTCGAAGGCCCGCGTCATCTTCTGCATCAGGTATTCCGTGTCGTTCACGGTCGTCTCCCTCGAAGCCTCTACCGGGATGGACTCCGCGTTTGCTTTGCCCAGTCGCCAGCGGAACCCTCAGCGCGATTCTATGGTCGGCACCTCCCGACGGGTAGGAATGGCGCGAGTCCTACAACACCAAGCGCGGATCGCCTACAGGAGCCTGAGACATCTGCCAACGACACCCGCCCTTGACCTGTTTACGGTGTTCGCATGCACGACCCGATCTACAAGCGGCTGTTCGACTCCCCGCGCATGGTGGGCGATCTCCTGCAAGCCGTCGGACATGGTGACTGGCTCGACGACGTCGACCTCGCGACGCTCGAGAAGCAACCCACCGAGCGCGTCGGCGACCGCGGCCAACAGCGCCGCGGGGACGCCGTCTGGCGGGTCCGTTTCCGCAACGGTTGGCTCTATCTGCTGGTGATCCTCGAGTTCCAGTCCTCCAACGATCACCGCATGGCGCTCCGCAACCTGGAGTACACGGCCCTCCTCTACCAGGAACTCGCCCGCCGCGGCGAACTCGGCCAGCCCGGCCGCTGGCCACCGGTGCTGCCGATCGTGCTCTACAACGGCGATGCGCCCTGGACGGCCTCGCTCGAGATGCGCGAACTGATCGCGAAGGTGGCCGACGCGCTGTCGCCCTACCAGCCGTCGCAACGTTCCCTATTGCTTGACGAACGGCACGTCGCGGTTGACGATCTGCCGCGCCGGAACTTGACGCGCGCGGTCGTAGGTTTCGAGCAGAGCAGGACGCCTGCCGATATCACACGCGTGGCCACCGCCTTGCGCGGCTGGCTGGGCACGCCACAAGATACGGAACTCAGCCGCGCGTTCGCGGCGTGGATCCGGCAGGTGGCCGGAACGATGGGCCCGGAAGAGGTCGCGCGGGAACTAGGCGAGACCCTGGAGGAGGCGACGATGACGTTGGTGGAAAGAGTTGCGCAGTGGCCCGAGCAGTGGCGACGCGAAGGGATGGCCGAGGGACGCCGGCAAGGTGTGGCCGAGGAACGCGAGCAAGGCCTAGCCCGCGCACGCGCGTTGCTGCACCGACTTGCCGCCGTGCGTTTCGGCGATGCGACGGGCGATCAGTTGGGATTGGAGCTTGCCGCCACCGACGACGCCGACCTGATCGAGGCGGTGGGGGAACTGATCGTGCGCGCCGAGAGCGGACCCGACCTTGTCAACGGCGTGGCCGAGCTCCTACGTCGTTCCCACTAAAGCCGTACGGAGCATCCGCCAGAGGGCGCAGCGACCGTGGGCGCCTGATCCATGAACGCAACGCAGGCGTGCAACGAGGGCCGATCGCTTACACGAGCTTGAGACATCTGCCAACGACAGCCGTCTGGATGGCGTCTACGGTGGCTGCCATGCACGACCCGATCTACAAGCGGCTGTTCGACTCCCCGCGCATGGTGGGCGATCTCCTGCAAGCCGTCGGACATGGTGACTGGCTCGACGACGTCGACCTCGCGACGCTCGAGAAGCAACCCACCGAGCGCGTCGGCGACCGCGGCCAACAGCGCCGCGGGGACGCCGTCTGGCGGGTCCGTTTCCGCAACGGTTGGCTCTATCTGCTGGTGATCCTCGAGTTCCAGTCCTCCAACGATCACCGCATGGCGCTCCGCAACCTGGAGTACACGGCCCTCCTCTACCAGGAACTCGCCCGCCGCGGCGAACTCGGCCAGCCCGGCCGCTGGCCACCGGTGCTGCCGATCGTGCTCTACAACGGCGATGCGCCCTGGACGGCCTCGCTCGAGATGCGCGAACTGATCGCGAAGGTGGCCGACGCGCTGTCGCCCTACCAGCCGTCGCAACGTTCCCTATTGCTTGACGAACGGCACGTCGCGGTTGACGATCTGCCGCGCCGGAACTTGACGCGCGCGGTCGTAGGTTTCGAGCAGAGCAGGACGCCTGCCGATATCACACGCGTGGCCACCGCCTTGCGCGGCTGGCTGGGCACGCCACAAGATACGGAACTCAGCCGCGCGTTCGCGGCGTGGATCCGGCAGGTGGCCGGAACGATGGGCCCGGATGAGGTCGCCGGCTTACCGCAGTGCGTTTCGGCGATGCGGCCGGTGACCAGTTGGATGTACTGCTCGCAGACATCGACGACGCCGATGACCTCGCAGCAGTGGGGGAACTGATCGTCGGCGTGGGGAACGGACCGGACCTGATCGACGAGGTCAGCGAACTCCTACGTCAATCCCCTTAATCGCCAAGATCGGCCCGCGGAGCGTCCGGGGATCCACACGTTTCCTGTCCTACACTCAGCCGGGCGAATCTCGTACGGCAAAAGCGCTGATGTCCCCCGAGGGGGGTCGGGACGATGTCAGCGCTGCAGACGACGGCTTTGTCGAGCCGACGAGTTGTGCCACAGTCTGAAACCGCAATCGTCGGCCGGAGTGGAGCATGAACGGGAACGCGCGTCCGTCGGTCTGGCTTGTATCCTCCATACTGATTCTCACTTACTCCGCCGCGCTTGCGGCAGTGTCCGCCGACACGCCCAAAGCGGACCAGGCACATCGGTTGACACTTCAGATCTTGGGCGGCCTGGCGTCCTGCGGTGATCGGACCGGTGGGCCGGAGTACTACGCCACCGCCTCCCGCCACGACCCGGAGGTCGAGGAGGAACTGAACGCCGTCCGCCGGGAGCAGGCCAACCTGCGGCCCAGGATCACGGCGTTCGACGAGCGCATCGAGCCGTTGGAACTGCGCGAGCACAACACTGTGCCCCTGACGGCCGACGAGCAACGCGACCTCGACGAGCTAACTGCCAGAAGCGTCGTCATCCAGCAGCATCTCCGAGACCCAACGCGCGAGCTGACATCCGAGGAACGGGCGGCGCTGACACGCGAGCAGTCCGACTTGGAGGACTCCCTGGAGCGGCTGGAGAACATCACCCCGCTGTCCGACGACGAGGTCCGCTACTTGCGGGATCAGAGGGACCAACGAGCTCCTTTGGCCGACCGTCAGAGAGTGCTGGGAACGCGGGAGCGCGACTTGCTGGACCTGACGTACATGTCGACACCGGGGTCGCTGACGGTCTATCCCAACGACGCGCTCCGGCTCCGACTGATGGAAGACGATGCGTTCCGGGACGACACCTGCGCCACGTGGGACGTCACGCTCGATCCAGAGATCCTTAAGGCGGGCGGGCTCGAACTCCAAGCGTTCGGCCGACCACTGCTGCAGCTATGGTTGCGACCGGTGTCACCATAGCGGCCACGCGAGGGCCAGCCATGCGTGGATAGGTCGGTTCGTCCTCGCACCAAGGCGCACCGCTCGGACGCGTGCCGAACGGGTCGTCGCGCCAACTACATCCGGAACCCGGCCAATACGGCGATGGCGCAGACCGCTCAACGATCCAAAGGAGATCAACGCCGTGCCTGAAGAAACGGGCGCGGATGGGCGCGTTCGTTACCATATCGTGTACGCTGCGTGTCTATAAGAACCGCTCCGTCCCGGCTGGCGGGCAAGCATCGTGCAGCCAGTCGAACCCCGTTTGGGTGAACGCGAATCTGCGTAACGGCTGATCGCGCGGCGCGGCGCGAAATCATGGCAGAAGAGGCGAAAGACCATGGCACAGGCAGACGAGCCACTCGAACCGACCGGCGGCGAGCCGACGCTGCAGCGCAGCATCAGCCTGTGGCAGATGACGCTCTACGGCGCCGGGGGCATGCTGGGC
>JAPOYW010000375.1:18490-19216 GCA_026706425.1 Gammaproteobacteria bacterium | reverse complement strand
CGCTGCGCTCCCAGCTTGGAAGCAAGTTGCGCGCGCCAAAGCTTCACCTGGTAGGTCCCCATCAGCATGTTGCGGACCTTGTAGACAGCCAGGCAGTGCCACGGCTGCCAGGGTTCGGGGCTGGCATCGAGAAGCTTGTATTCGACGCCAAGCGAACGGGTCGTCTCGATGAAGGCGTTGACGCCATCGGCGTAGGCTTCGAGCATCGCCTTGGCGTCATCGCTCGATACGGCGAGATCCGCCTTGGCGGCCCGCTCCACACCGAAAGTCCGCATCAGGCGGTCTTCCCCGAGTCCAATCCTCCCGGCGAATTCCGACCAGCGCCCGAGTGCCCGGTGCCGGTCGTAGTCCATATGCCAGAGCCGATCCTGGGCCGTGACGTAGCCCTGGGCGAAGAACGCGTCGTGGACCGCGGCTGCACGGATGTGCGGAATGCCCCAGCCGTCGCGAACGACCTCGACGGCATGTTCCAGACCGGGCAGACGGAACGTCGATGCCACGTCGGGCAGCGCAGCCTCGAGATCCGCGCGGGAAATGGGCACCTGGAACGCTCCCTTCAAATGCCAGCACCCAATCTTAACGGCTGATGGCACCACCCTCGTCGACCCCGGACAGGCTGCTATGCTTGGATGCTAGACATTGTCACGATATGCAAGCCATGACCTCACTACACCCGAGTACGCTCTCGGATCAGGAGCGGGACGTTCTCAGACGCGACGGCTTCGT
>JAPOYW010000375.1:0-18480 GCA_026706425.1 Gammaproteobacteria bacterium | reverse complement strand
AGGCGACTATCAACGAAGAGCCCACGCGCATCGTCCACGGCGACAATCCCGCCATCAACGGGCTCTACAACGACTCCGTGCTGCGGGACATCATGTTGGAGGCCATGGGACCGCACACCGCTCCGATCAATGCCCAGGTCGCCGTGACCATGCCCAACTACTCGGACGCCGTGGTACGCCGCAAGGCCAACCCCGCGTATCGGCCGGGCGCCCACGTGGACGGCGGATGGGCGGGGCTCTGCCCGGTCAAGCGCAGCGAAATACTCGCATCCGGACAAACACTCGAGACCTGGGGCAGCGACGGCGACCCCCGTTCCATGGGCCCGGCCGGCGGCGCACCGCTTTGGCAGGACCGCGAACGGACCCTCGCGATCGGCAGCTACACCGCCCTCGTGGGTGTCTGCCTCAACGATCAGCGCAAGCCCGGCAAGGGCCAGTTCTCGGTACGGCGCGGCGCCCACGAAGCGGTGGAGGCGTTCTTTCGTCGGCAACGCGACCAGGGCGGCCCCCTAGGCGGCGGCGGACCCGCCTGGCCGAGACTCCAGGCCATGGGCGAAGACGATGCCTTCGCGGGGATCATGCCCGCCGCGATGGTCGAAACCTATCCGGACACCCGCTTCGAGTCGGAAGGCTGGCCATGGCCCGAGTTGACGCCCGTGTTGATGGAGGAAGGCGATGCAGTGATCGCGCTCCACTCGCTGCCCCACACGGCCACGCCGAACATGAGCGACGACCCGCGAATGAACGTGTTCTTCCGTATTCGCCGTCTCCGGCCCGAGAACCCCCACGAAGGCAACAGGCGCATCGGCTGGGGCGTATCAGACCACCCCGACAGGGCATTGAACGGCGACTTCCTCGACTATCCGGACGACTACGATCCGTTCAAGACCTCCATAGACAAGCTGTGCGACCACTGGAGCGAGTGGGACGGGATGC
This sequence comes from Gammaproteobacteria bacterium, assembly GCA_026706425.1. Classification (GTDB taxonomy): domain Bacteria; phylum Pseudomonadota; class Gammaproteobacteria; order Pseudomonadales; family Azotimanducaceae; genus VXYL01. The sequence continues at coordinate 17,544 of JAPOYW010000375.1, read as the reverse complement.
GGCAGCCGTCTCGTGAGGATCCTCAACGCCCCCCATAACGCGTTTGGGCGGAAAGGTTCGGCCCCGGCGCTTGTTGCGATCGGGATAATCGAGGCCGACGAGGCGGACTCCACAACGATCTACACCAACTACCGGCGACCAGACGACGGCACACGGTGGCGCAACGCCTGCCGCGTTGTTCGCGACCGGGTGGTCTGGGCATCCATCCGCGATGATGGATCCGTCGGGCGTTGGCGCGACGATCCGCTCGACTCGGTGGTGACATTCACGCTGGACGAAACCGCGGTGACAGTGGTGGAACATTACGACGACGGCTCGGCAACTCGGGAGTCCTTTCCCCGGTAGGCAAGGAACCGGAGATGGAGGACGCGCTGTCGGGCCGAGTCCGCAGCCGCAGGCTGCGGGTGACGGACGCGACCTCGCCGCAACCGTCGACGACGTTGCCCGGTTCATCTCCTATACCGACCGTCCATGGTGGCGAGGACATCCGGGAAACTCTCCATCGTCACGATCACAGCTTCGACAGCGTGCGGAAATTCCTCGTAGAAGGCGTCGAGCGCGCGCAAGTGACGTTCGGTGGCATCGACCGTGGTGATCTGGATGGGCCTGGGAATACTGCCCGTCAGGACCACGAAGTCCACCTCGCCGGACTGGCGCCAATAGAACACGTCGCCGTGGCGCTTCCTGAGTTCGATGAAGGTGGCGCATTCAAGCGCCTTGCCGAGATCGCGGCCGGTTCGCGTCGCCGCGACTCGCCGCAGGCCGGCGTCGACCGGATAGTACTTGCGGTTCCTGTGCAACCGTTTGCGTTCCGAGTAGGCGAACCACGGACACGCGAACAGCAGGTAGGCCTGCTCGCAGGCCTCCAGGTACGCGGACACGGTCTCGACGGCGACGCCACTGGCGGCGGCGATCCGGCGCAGGCTGAGTTCGGACCCCGCCGACTCGAAGACCATCTGCACGATCTGCCGTAGCGCGAGCGACGACCTCGCACCGACCCGCTCGCGCACGTCGCGCTGCACGATGTCCATGAAATACTGGCGCAACAAGAGGTCGCCGTCGTCCCGGGCGATGGGTTCCGGAAAGCCGCCTCGATCCAGATAATCGCGTAGGGTCGCGCCGGGATGGGCGAGCCGGAACTCGGACACATCGAACGGGAAGAGTTCAACGGTGATGTGCCTGCCGGTCAGCACGCTCGACAGCTCGCCCGACAGGAGATGCGAGTTGGAGCCGCTGACCACGAATTGAAAACGACCCGGCCGCTCCAGTTTCGTTCGCAGCCACTTCTCCCAGCCATCCACCCATTGGATCTCGTCCAGCAGGACCGTCAGCCTTTCCGCACCGGGCATGCGTTCGCCGAACGCGTTGGTGAGCCGTTCGAGCGTCTCGTAGCCCAGGCAACCCGCAAGACGGGGATCCTCGAAGTTCACGAACAGGCAGTGTTTTCTATCCAGCCGGTAGCGGGCGATCAACTGCGCGAGCAAGGTGGACTTGCCGCACCGCCGGACGCCCTGGATCACGAGAACGGTGCGATTCGACAGCGACCCGGGCAGTTCGACGGTTCGGGGGATGGAGCGCGGGGGAGACCGATCCCAGAAACTCCAGGTCCCGGCGATTTCGAGAAGTTCATCATCATGCATCGTCGAACGGACTCGACAATTCTGCTATCGTCAAGTCTATTCGACAATTCTCTATATGTCGAGCCCACTCGACAGAACAGTCTGGTGTCCAAATGCACCCGACATAGCCCAGCGCGACAATCGTCGATGTCGTCTTAGCTGTGCAGGTGCACCGCCAGAAACGCCCCCACTTCGCGGCCAAGTCGCGTCGTCTCCGGCGATGCGTGGTAGGCGAAGGCGTGGGGGAGGCCGGGGTAGAAGCGGTAGTCGAGCGCCCCGCCGGCGTCATGGTATTCGCGTACTAGGTCGAGGGTCATCTGGCGCGGCACGTTCGCGTCTTCTCCGGGCTGAACCACCAAGGCCGGGGGCAGGTACTGGGCTTCCCCCGCTCGCAGTGCGCGCTGCACACTGGCTTCGCGCATATGCGCCTCGTCGCGGTAGTAGCGGCGATGGGCGGCAACAAGCTCTTCCCGGCCGGCACGCTGGGCGTAGCGGTACCGGAACAACGGATCCGATACCGGCCACAGCGCGACCACGCAGCAAACGCGGGCGGTCACCGATTCGGCGTCGACATCGGCGTTGATCGGCGTTCCCCGGTGCGCGCCGATGTCCGGCTGGATGGCGGCCAGCAGAACCAGGTGGCCACCGGAGCTGCTGCCGATGAGACCGATCCGGGCGGGGTCGATTTCCAACGCCGCCGCCCTAGCGCGGACGTATCGGACACCCGCAGTGATGTCCTGCACGGCGCAGGGATGCTTGCCGTTGCGCCCATCGCGGAAATCCAGGGAGAACACCGAGAATCCCGCCGACGCCAAATCCCGGCAAAGGACCTCGGGAGTGCGCCGGTCGCTGGACGTCCAGGCGCCGCCGTGCACCATGACCACGGCCTTGCCGGACCGGTCATCGCCTTGCGCGGCGCGATGGTGTTCCGCAAGCAGATCGAAGCCGCCTGCGCGACCGTAGGTCAGCGTTTCGGTTTCGACCAGCGATGGTGCCCCGTGCCGGTTCAAGCGGCGATGCTGGCTTGGGCGATCAGCACCACCGTGCCGTCCGCCTTCTCCAACCAGACGAATGCGCCGTGGCGGTCGCCCCCGTTGCCTGAGTCACCGTCGACGGGGCCGGTGTCCACGCCGCGGGCCGTGATGTCGTCGTTCGGCCAGGTCGGATTGGTGAACTTGAGATCCAACCGACCGCTCTCCCACCATGCATCGCCGAATCGCTCTTCGAGAATGTGTGTCGTGTAGGCGAGGGTCATTCGACCGCCGACAACGACGTCGCGGAACCCCAGCGCTTCGGACTCCTTCTTGTCGGTGTGGTAGTTGGCGTTGCCGTGGAAGAACTCGCCGCACATCTCCAGGGTGATCGTCCGGGTCAGGCCGCCGAAGCGTTCGCCTTCGGGAATGATGAATTTCCGCGCGCCGGGCTTCTTGGACGGATCCCGGAACTCGACCTGCCCGCCGGCCGGCTTTTCGCGCAGGAAGCTCTGGTGATGATGGGTGCGGACCACCACGGATCCCGTTTCGTCCCGGGCCTGGGCCTCGTAGTAGACGACGGAGCGGTCCCGGTGCGGATAGATGTCGCGGATCCGGCCACTCACCGCGTAGGACTGACCCGGATTCAGGACGCCGAAGCACTCCAAGCCCTGGCGCATCCACAGGTGGCCGATGTGGTTGGAAAAGGCGATCTGCCCGAAGTAGGCGTTCTCGGCATCGGCCCCCAGCATGGACGGCACCCGGCCGTCGTCCGGCCGGGCGAGCGCCAAGCCCCCGTAGTAGTCGGCAAGCATCGCGTCCGTAACCGTGAACGTGCGCTCGGTCAATTGCTTTCCGATGTAGGGTTCCGCCGCCTCGCTCATCTTGCCCCCGGACGATCCAATTTCCCGCGCAGTTTAAGTCAGCAACTTGCCTCCTGTCGTCCGCACCCTCAGGAGGCCCGTGGAACGGGCGGCGCAAAACGACCGTGCGCACGTCGAACCGACAATCGTCCCTCCAATGGGCGTAGGATTCCGCCACCGTGAACACCAACCTCCCGCAAACGTCCGACACGGAGCCGCGAACCTCGCTCTTGATCGAGCTTCACGGCGACCGCCCCGGCGCCCTGGAGGCAGCCCTGAAGCCGTTCGGCCGGCACGGCGTCAGCCTCACGCACATCGAATCCCGGCCACGGCGTGGACAGACCTTCGACTTCTACGTCGACTGCGACGGGGAGAGCGGCGAGTGCGCCATGGAAGCCGTTATCGCCGAGCTTCGCCAAGCGGCCGTCGGCGTCGTCGTCCTCGACCACAAGGATGTGCCGTGGTTTCCGAGACACGCCGCGGAACTCGACCGCATCGCCAACCGCACGTTGGATGCGGGCGACGCACTGCAAGCAGACCACCCCGGTTTCGCCGATCCCGCCTACCGGGCCCGTCGTGCGATGGTCGACGCCCTGGCCCGCAGTCACCGGCACGGCAGCGAGTTTCCGGTGGTGGAATACACGCCCACCGAGAACGCGACCTGGCGCGAAGTCTACGAGCGTCTCGATGCCCTGCGACGGCGGCACGCCTGCAGGGAGTACCGGCGAGCGTTCGCCGACTTCGAACGCCACTGCGGTTTCGAAAAGGATCGCATCCCCCAAGGGCGGGATGTCAGCGCGTTCCTGGAGTCCCGAACCGGCTTTCGGCTGCGCCCCGTTGCCGGACTACTGAGTCCGCGGGATTTTCTGAACGGCCTGGCGTTTCGGGTGTTCTTCTCGACCCAGTACATTCGCCACGAGTCCAAGCCCTTCTACACCCCGGAACCGGATGTCTGCCACGAGTTGCTCGGCCACGCCCCGATGTTCGCCGATCCCGCATTTGCCGACCTGTCCCAGGAGATCGGTTTGGCGAGCCTCGGCGCCAGCGACGAGGACATCGAGCGCCTCGCCCGCTGCTACTGGCATTCCGTCGAGTTCGGCCTACTCCTCGAAGGCGGCGATCGGAAAGCCTACGGCGCGGGGTTGCTGTCGAGCTACGGTGAACTGGACCACGCATGCGCGAACGACTCCAGCGCGGAGTTCGTCGACTGGAACCCCGCCGTCGCGGCGAAACAACGCTATCCCGTGACCGAATACCAGCCGGTCTACTTCGTGGCCGAGTCGCTGCCCGACGCCAAGACTCGCATGCGGGCATTCTGCGAGGCCTTGCCGCGCCAGTTCTATGCCCGCTACAACCCGGCCACCGACAGCATCTGGGTAGATCGCGCGGTGCGCCGGACGGATTGACGAGAGGAAGGCCCATGCCCGAACAGCCCACCGAACCCGTCGGCCGGTTCGACCACATCGGAATCGCCGTGCACAGCATCGACAACGCCCGAGGCTTCTTCGAGGACGTGCTCGGCGCCAGGCACCGGCGCACTGCGGACCACCACAGTGGCGACTTCCGCATCGCCCTGTTCGACCTGCACGATTTCTGCATCGAACTCCTGGAACCCATCAACCCCGAGGGCTTCCTGGCCAAGTTCCTGGAGAAGCGCGGCGAGGGTTTCCATCACCTAACGCTGCAAACTCCCGACCTCGAAGAGAAGGTTGACGCCATGGAGAAAGCCGGGGTTCGCGTCGTCGACAAGAGCTTCGACGATCCCGCGTCCATCGACGCGTTCATCTCGCCGAAGAGCGCACACGGTCTCCTCATCCAGCTAGGCCAAACGCCGGGGCCGTTGAACAATCCGCCGTTCTGGGAAGCCGACCCGGACTGACTCGCCCGCGCCTGCGCGCTACTGGCGCACGACCTCCTCGTCCGCCTCGAGGTCGAGGGCGGCGTGGAACAACGCTTTGGTGTAGTCGCTCCTAGGGTTGGTGAACACGTCCCTGGCCGGCCCCTGCTCGACGATGACGCCGTCGCGCATGACGATCAGCCAGTTGGCCAGCGCGCGCACCACCTTGAGGTCGTGGCTGACGAAAAGGTAGCCGAGATCGTGGGCAACCTGCAGATCGCGAAGAAGGTCGACGATCTGGGCCTGGACCGACATGTCCAAGGCAGAGGTGGGTTCGTCGAGGACGACAAACCGGGGTTTTAGCACCATGGCGCGGGCGATGGAGATTCGCTGACGCTGCCCGCCCGAGAACTCGTGCGGATAGCGGTCCATGTGCTCCGCTTCCAGGCCGACCTCGTCCAGCACGTCTGCAACGCGTTGCCGCCGCTCGTCCTTGCCCACGTCGGGCTCGTGGATTCGAAGCCCCTCTTCGATGATCTGCAGCACCGACAGCCGAGGCGAGAGGCTGCCGTAGGGATCCTGGAAGACGATCTGCATGTCCTTACGCAGCGGTATCAGGCGCTTGCGTGCAACCTCGCTGATGTCGTCCCCGTCGAAACGCACGATACCTTCGCTGGCCAGCAAGCGCAGCATCGCGAGCCCCAACGTGGTCTTGCCCGAGCCGGATTCGCCGACCACGCCGACCGTCTGGCCGGCACGGACCTCCACATCCACCGTTTCCACCGCCGTGAAGAAACGGCGACCCCCGAACCAACCCTTGCCGATCGGATACTTGACCGTGAGGGCATCGGCGGATGCGACCACGGGTGCCCGTCCGTTGGCGGCCGGCGGATCGCCCTTCGGCTCCGCCGCCAGAAGGTGCCGCGTGTAGGCATGCCGAGGTTCGTTGAAGATCTGCCGGTTCGATCCGGATTCGACGATTTCGCCCTCCGTCATCACGCACACCCGCTTCGCCATGTTTCGGACGATGCCGAGATCGTGGGTGATGAGCAGCATCGCCATGTTCAGTTCGCCCTGAAGATCCTTCAGAAGCTTCAGGATCTGCGCCTGGATGGTGACGTCGAGGGCTGTGGTCGGTTCGTCGGCGATCAGCAGCTGTGGTTCATTGGCGAGCGCCATGGCGATCATCACCCGCTGCCGCTGGCCGCCCGAGAGTTCGTGCGGGTACGCGCCCAAGCGATCCCCCGCGTCCTGCAAGCCGACCAGGTGAAGTAGTTCGAGCGTGCGTTCCAAGGCCATCCCCGGCGACAGCCGTTTGTGTACGACGAGCGCTTCGCCGACCTGCTTGGCGATGGTGTGCAGCGGGTTCAGGGAGGTCATGGGCTCCTGGAAGATCATGCTCACGACACCGCCACGCACGTCGAGCAATCGGGTCTTGTCCGCGCCGAGCATCTCTTCGCCGTTGACGAGGATGCTCCCGGCGGGATGGCGGGCCTGGGGATACGGAAGCAGCTGAAGGACCGACAGCGCTGTCACCGACTTGCCGGATCCCGATTCGCCAACGAGCGCGACGGTCTCGCCGGCCTCGATGTCGAAGGACACGCCCCGCACCGCCGGCTCCTCGCCGAAGCTGACGTGCAGGTTCCGTACTTCAAGCAATTTGCTCGCCATCCCTCCCCTCGATGCCCGAACCGCGTGGCCTACTCGGGACTTGCAGCGATTCTAACCGTTATTCGACGGCGCATTGGAACCGCCTTCGCGTCAGCTCGACCAACGTTCGATCCGTTCCCAGAGGTCTTTCGCCTCCGCCGTGTCGATCACGCTGCGTAGACGCGCGTCATCCAGCCCGCGCCACTGCAAGGCGCGCAGCGAGCAGTCGAGGGGTAGATCGTCGCGGAGCGTGGCCAGACGCTTGACGAGAAGCGCCTCGTCCCGCCGGGCGGAGAACTCCGCAGCAAGGTGGACTCGGCGCGGTACGACCTGCCATTCCCTACGATCCGGGGGGAAGTCCTCGATCCGACCATGTGCCGTCAGCATGCTGGCTGCGGATTTCGCTCCCCACCCCGGTATGCCGGGCAGACCCTTGGCGGGGGCACCGACCAGCGCCAGGTAGTCCGGGAACTGCCGCGGCGCGATACCGTACCGTTCACGGAATCGCGCTTCGTCCGTGGTTGCCCTGCGGATGCGGTCGAGGACGACGACGCGTCGGTCCCGAATGCACTGGAAGAGGTCGGTGTCCGTGGTGCAGATCACCACCTGATCCACCTGCGCATCGGCACCAAGCCGGCACGCACCGGTGGCCAGCGCGTCGTCCGCCTGGAAACGCACCATCGGCCAGAGCGGGATGCCCAGCGCCCGAACCGCATCGAGTGCCAACGCACTCTGGCGCCGGATGAGGGTGCCGGGCTCCGTCGCGGAACCTCCCCGTGCCGCCGGCAGCGGATCGAAGGCGACGGCGACGTAGGCGGGCGTTTCGTCGTCGATATGCGCCTTCAAGCCTTTGAGTAGCGACAGCAGAGTGTGCAGCAGGCCGCGCACAGCGCCGACCTCCTCGCCGCCCGCATTGGCGTGCCGCGGCGCCCCGTGGAAACACCGGAACAGCTCGAAGGTGCCGTCGACCAGGTGGACCTGGGTCATCGCGGGACGAATCAGCGCCTGCGGTCCAGCATCTCCCGGCCGATGGCGCCGGCCTCCCGGAGCGCGGCGATGCCCGCCGCGTCCAAATCCAGGTCCTCGCCGAGCACCTCGTCGGTGTGTTCGCCAAGCAACGGCGCGGCTTCGATGTCCACCCGACTCCTGGACATGCGTGGCGGCCAGCCGAGCAGGCGAATGTCGCCGTGGTCGGCGTGGTGCAGTTCGTGGACGAAATTGCGCTCGGCGAGGTGGGGATCGGTGAACAGGTCGCTGGTCTCGTACACCTGGCTCGCACAGACGCCGGCCTCCGCGAACGCCGTCATGGCTTCGCGCTTGGTCTTGGTTCCCGTCCAGGCCGCGATCTCGGCAGACAACAGATCGCGGTTCGCGTGACGGCGGTCGGGATGGCTGAAACGTTCGTCATCCAACAGGTCCGGCTTGCCGATGGCCTTGCAGACGCCCGCCCACATCCGTGGGTTGACGGCCATGATGAACACGTAGTCGTTGGGGCCGTTGCCCTTGCACGGATAGAGCGATGTGAACGGACTCATGCCGTTGCCGGTGCGTTGCGCGGGAAACTCGCCGTACCGGGTGCGCGAGACCGCAGTCCGCAGGTAGTAGGTCATGGCCTCCTGCATCGACAACTCGATGAGCTGACCCTCGCCGGTGCGCTGCTTCTGCGCCCAGGCGGCGGTGACCGCCAGCGCGGCCTGCATGCCCGTTCCGGCATCGCCCATGGTCGGTCCCGGCCGCATCGGCGGACCGTCCGGCTCGCCGGTGATGGAGAACGCGCCGGCTGCGGCCTGGGCCACCATGTCCATGCACTTGTAGTGGGCATGCGGACCGCTCGTGCCGAAACCCTTGATGCGCACGTAGATGATCTCCGGGTGGATCTCGCGCATGACGTCGTAGCCGATGTCCAGCTTCTCGACCACGCCGGGCCCGTAGTTCTCCACGAAGACGTCGTAGTGGGGGACCATCTTCAACAGGAGATCCCGACCTTCGGTCGTGTCCAGATGCAGCGTGATGCTGCGCTTGTTGCTGTTCCAGTTGACGAAATACTCGCGGTCCACGGTCCCGCCGCCGGCACGACCCCGGCCGGGATCGCCCACTCCCGGACGTTCCACCTTGACCACATCGGCACCGAGAAAGGCGAGGCTCTGGGTGCAGCACGTGCCCGCTTCATACTGGGTCATGTCGAGAATGCGCATGCCGTCCAACGCTGCCATGGGGCTCTCTCCGGGTTGAACGTCGGCAGTATAGCGGACGCACCGGAGTCGACCGGCTCCCGGCTCCCGCAGTTTCCCGCAGTTGACGGCATGGTCACGCCAAGCCAAACTAACACGTAACCCGTGGACACTTATTGTGTGCAACGTGAACATAACGCTTTCCATAGACGAGCAGGTGGTTGCCGATGCGCGGCGCATAGCCGCGCGACGGGGCACGAGCCTGAATCGGATGATTCGCGACTACCTTCTCGAACTCACGCAACCCCGCGACAGGCAGGCCACGGTCGAACAGTTGGACAGTCTCTGGTCCACGAGCAGGTATCGATCCTCGGCGGCGTGGACGCGGGACGAACTGCATGAGCGGGCGTGAGTTCGTCGACACGAACATCCTGGTCTATGCGACGACAACCGCGACACCGCGAAGCAGAACCGCGCGAAGAGCTTGATCCGGGACCTTATGCTCGAGCGCCGCGGCGTGATCTCGCTTCAGGTCCTCCAGGAATTCTTCGCTGCGGCAACCCGGAAACTCGGCATGGGCGCAGCTGAGGCGCGCGAACGCGTCCTGCTCTACGGGCGATTCGAAGTGGTCCGCCTGACGACGGACGACCTCCTTGCCGCGATCGACCTGCACCGACTCCACGGTCTGGCGTTCTGGGACGGGTTGATCGTCCAAGCGGCATTGGCCGGGCGATGCAAGGTCCTGAACTCCGAAGACATGCAGCACGGCCGCGTCATCGACGCGTTGACCATCGCGAGTCCCTTCGCCGGAACAGCGTGAGGCTCCCCGCCGGTGCGCAACGTCCGGGAGGTTCCAAGCGAACCGTCCATCCTGTATAAGTGCCCGTTCGCCTATCAGGGAGGGTGCAGATGTTCTACGAACTCAGGCGTTACAAGATCGCCGACGGCAAGATGGACGACTGGGTACGGTTCATGGAAGAGGTCATCATCCCCTTCCAGGTCGCCCAGGGGATGGTCATCGCCGGCAGCTTCCGCGGCGAGGACGACACCACCGACGTCTGGTTGCGCCGGTTCGCATCCGAAGCCGAGCGGGAAAAGCTCTACGCGAAGGTCTACCAGAGTGACCGCTGGCGAAACGAGATTGCGCCACGGGTGGCCGAGTTGATGTTGCCCGACATCGAGGTAACGCGGATCGTACCCACGCCGCACTCGGTGATCAGCTAACGGGGTGAATCCAATGACCGAACTGGCGTTTGCGAGCGCGACCGAACTCGCACGTGGAATCAAGCGCAAAGAGGTCGGCTGCGCCGAGCTCCTGACCTACTACCTCGACCGCGTCGACCGGTTCAATCCCGACCTAAACGCCATCATCGTCGACATCCGCGATGAGGCCATGGCAAGTGCCCGGGCGGCGGACGAAGCACTGGCCGCCGGCCAGGATTGGGGGCCGCTGCACGGAGTGCCGATGACCGTGAAGGAGTCCTACGACGTCACCGGCACACCAACGACCTGGGGCGTACCCGAACTCAAGGACAGCATCGCCGGGAAGGACGCCTTGTCGATTGCCCGGTTGAGGAGAGCGGGCGCGGTGATCTTCGGCAAGACCAACGTTCCCTACATGCTCTCGGACTTCCAGAGCTACAACGACATCTACGGCACGACCAACAATCCCTGGGACCTCGATCGTGCGCCCGGGGGATCGTCCGGCGGTTCCGCGGCGTCCCTGGCGGCCGGAATGACCGGACTCGAGATGGGCTCCGACATCGGCGGGTCAATCCGCAATCCCGCGCACTTCTGCGGCGTCTTCGGCCACAAACCGACCTGGTTGCTGCTGCCGCCTCGCGGCCACGCGACGCGGGGGGTACTCAGTCCCTCGGATATCTCGGTGATCGGACCGCTGGCGCGCTCCGCGACGGATCTGGCACTTGCCGTCGGAATCTGCGCCGGGCCGGACGAGATCGCTTCCCGGGGCTTACGGCTCGAACTGCCGAAACTCTCGAAGTCGCCCGGCGAACTCAAGGTCGCGGTGTGGCGGGACGACGACGTGGCCAGGGTGGACGAGAGCGTCGCGTCCCGCGTCGACGCCGTGGCCGGTGCACTGGCCGAGGCCGGTGCCGAGGTCGACTTCGATGCCCGGCCAGTGGACTCGGAACACTCCCACACCGTCTACCAATGCTTGTTGCAGTCGACCATGTCGGCCCGCTTGCCCGAGGAGCGCTACGAGGCGGTCCGGCAACGCGTCGAAGCCATGGACCCCGACGACACGAGTCGCGGCGCAGCGGTTCAGCGCTCGCAGGTAGCGAGGTACCGGGAGTGGACCGCGAACAACGAACAACGCACCCACCTGCGCTGGCAGTGGCACGATTTCTTCGCGCGCTTCGACGTGCTCGTCTCGCCGATCATGTCCACGTCCGCCATCCTCCACGATCATCGACCCTTCGGCGACCGCACGTTGACGGTCAACGGCAGGGAGGAACCCTATTTCAACCAGGTGTTCTGGGCGGGATTGGCAAGTGGCGCGTACCTGCCGGCCACCGTGATCCCCACCGGCCCGGACGACAGCGGCCTGCCCATCGGCGTGCAGATCATCGGCCCGGAATACGGCGACGTCGTCACCATCGGCATCGCCGAGTTCCTTGAGCAGCAGGGCTTCGCGTTCCAGCCGCCGCCGGGGTACTAGCGTACACATACATATCCCACCCGCCCATGGCAACCGCCATCGCCCACCCGAACATCGCCCTGGTCAAGTACTGGGGCAAGCAAAGTGGATCCGGCAATCTGCCCGCGACGCCGTCGGTGTCCATCACCGTCGCCGGACTGACTACGACCACCTGCGTGGAGGCCGCGGAGAGGGATTCGCTCTGCATAAACGGGGAATTTCGACGGGACTCGAGGGTCGAGGCCCTGCTCGGTGCTATGCGCGACCGCTTCAAGGTGCCGCCGCTAGCCATAGAGACCCGCAACGACTTCCCCACGGGGGCCGGGCTTGCTTCCTCCGCCTCCGGCTTTGCCGCCCTCGTCACCGCCATCGACGACGAGTTCGACCTCGGCCTGGCCCCCCAAGAACGTTCGGCGTGGTCGCGCCGTGGCTCTGCATCTGCGGCGCGTTCGATCTTCGGCGGCTTCGCGACACTCGCCTCGCAAGACGGCACTTGGACGGGTAGCGAGCTGTTGGCCAAGGATGCATGGCCACTCGAAGTCGTCGTCGCCGTAACCGACGAGACGCCCAAGCCGGTATCGTCAAGCGAGGGCATGGAACGCTCGCGCACCACGTCGCCGTTCTACGATGCCTGGTGCCGGAGCACCGAAGCCGACTTCGAAACCGCTTGTCGGGCGGTGGCGGCACGCGACTTCGAATCCTTGGCCGAGGTGGCGGAACACAGTTGCCTCAAGCTGCATGCCCTGATGCTGTCGTCCCGACCCGCCCTCTTCTATTGGAACCCAGCCACGATCGCGGCCATCGAGACGACCCGGCGGCTCCGGGACGCAGGAACTCCGGTCTTCTACACCATCGATGCCGGTCCGCAGGTGAAGGCGGTCTGCGCTCCGGGGAAGGGTGGCGGCGTGGCCGCGTTGCTATCCCGGTCGCCGGGGGTGCTGCGTGTCGTACGCGGCGGACTCGGCGACGGGGCGCGCCCCGCCGACGACGCGTCGTGATTGAGGCCTCGGCCCCGGGTAAGCTCGTCATCAGCGGCGAATACGCCGTGCTGACGGGAGCGCCGGCGCTTGTCGCTGCGGTGGACCGGCGAGTCACCTGCACGCTGGCACCGAAGGATTCGGGCGGCTGGCACTTCGTCAGCACCGGCTTCGATGACGACCGGACGACCTCAAAGGACGAAGTATTCGTCGCGCCGCCCACGACCATCCCGGGGGTTGTGCGACGCAGCATCGCGGCGACCGATGCGCCGACGCACATCGAAGTGCGCATCGACTCGTCGGATTGCTACCGCGACGGCGTCAAGTTGGGGATTGGATCCAGCGCCGCCACGGTCACCGCCCTAGCATCGGCGTTCGGGGTGATGGCCGGCGAGGCCCCGCGTCTCACCGACCTCTACGACCTCCACGCCGGCTTCCAGGGAGGAGGCAGCGGCCTCGATATCGCCGCCTCTGTAACCGGCGGCGTGATCCGGTTCGAGGAGCGTGTTGCGACCCCGGTGCGCCTGCCGAGGGAAGTTCACTTCGCGTTCGTATTCACCGGTTCCGGCTCGCGAACGGCGGCGCTGCTCGCGACGTTCGACGCCTGGCGACAACGCGGCGCGACGGCTCCCCTGGAAAGACTCGCCGCAGCAGCACGGGAAGTCGTTGATTGCACGATGCATCCCGATGCCTTCCTCGGTGCCCTGAGCGAGTACGCCGATCTACTGGAGCGCTTCGACCAGTCCACCCGCATCGGCATTTTCGGGCCCGGTCATCGCCGTGCCCGGGAGTTGTCGTCACGCCACGGCGTCGTCTACAAACCCTGCGGCGCCGGCGGTGGCGACACCGGCGTGGTCGTCTCCACCGACATGGAGGCAATCGTGACCTTCGAGCAACGTGTAGCGGCCGACGGACTCGTGGTGCTGCCAATGGAGATTTCGCCCGACGGGGTCCGAGTCCGCATGGGTTTGGCCACCGATTAGACCACCGACCTCCGGTTGCAATGTGATCTGTATGTAAATACAGTATCGCAAGCTAATGGCGAACGGCGCGACATGCCAATCAGACTGCCCCAGCGCCTGCGCGACATACGCACCACTGAGATCGTCGGGCGTGTGCGCAAGGATCCCCGTACGTGCGGGGACCTTTTGCTCGGTGTTGACCGGCAGACAGCGATGAACGCTATCGGTTGGGGCCAAGCGGAATTCGATGAACCTGTTGGAAGCCTATCTGCCGAGGATCGTGTGCTTCTTTACGCGTATTGGAATCAGCTCGGGCACCTTGAGGAACTCTCAGAAGCATTCAACCAGTTGTTCGGCGGGAACTCGCCTTCACAGCCGTTGATCGTCGTAGACCTGGGATGCGGCCCGTTTACCGGCGGACTAGCGCTCATAGGGCAACTGTCCACCGGCGAGCTATTCGACTACATCGGCGTGGATCGGTCGAGGGCGATGCGCGAGTTCGGCGAACATCTGGCTACCGCTGTAGACTCGATGGCCGGGACACCCAGAAGCAAACGCCAGTGGGTAGCCGACATCGCCGATGCAACTTGGCATGCGCCACCTAGTTGGCGACCGGTTGTGGTCATCGTGTCGTTCCTGCTGGCTAGCCCTTCCCTGCATGTGGGGACGTTGTTGGCAGGGCTGGAGCAACTCTTGTCGCGCCTGACTCGTGGTCCGACCACCATTCTCTACACGAACTCGCCTAGGGTAGCTCCGAATCGCACCTATCCCGCGTTTCGAGACGGTCTACTCGACGCAGGCTTCCGGCTAACTGCGGACGATACCGGTCCAGTCCACACCGAGCGTGGGGAACGGGTTGTCAGGTACGCCTTGTTTCATCGAGACAGCCAGCGCACCCTTCAGCTTGGAGGAGACTGACGTGCGATTGCCGACCTACGACGAACTCAGCTCCGACGAGGAGCAACTCGACATCCTCGAGGCACCTCTCGACGAATCGTTGTTCGTGGTCGGTCCACCTGGGTCGGGGAAGACCTCTTTGGCTGTGTGGCGCGGAGACGCTCTCGCCGAATTGTACGGAACGGCGACTCCTGTCATTACTTACAACCGTATGCTTCGGCGTTCCCTATATCTCGTGGCGGATGAACACGACATCGACATACGTGCTTCTACAATGCAGAGCTACGTGGGCAAGGACTATTGGCATCAAACGCGGACCATGGTCCCCAAGGTGCCTCCGCATCGCTATGAATACGACTGGAATCAGATGGTCGTTCGATTGGCGAAGAAAGAGCCACATGCCGAAGCGCTCGTTGTTGATGAGGGTCAGGATCTACCACCGGGCTTCTTCATCTACGCTTCGCGTCACATCGCGAAGGCGCTTACCGTGTTCGCGGACGAAGAACAAGCGATCAGCGGGAAGCGCTCAACACTTGAGCAGATCAAAGCCTCTGCTGGATTACCACATCCCATGATCCTGAGCGAGAACCACCGCAACACGCCCGAGATCGCAAGAGTTGCCGAACACTTCCACCAAGGGCAGTTGCCAGCGGCTACGGTGGTGCGATCACGTTCGGGCGACCGACCCAAACTCGTCCGCTCCGGAAGTGCAGAGTCAACAGTCGGAAGAATCATCAACGAATTTCGAAATCGTTCCGGCAGCATCGGGATAGTCGTCGATCAGAACAGTACGGGCCGATCCGTGTACAAGGGGCTTGTTGATCAGCTGCCTGAGCATCGCGTCGACATTTACACGAGCGATGATGCCAACGAGGATTCCATCGATGTCAGAGTGCCGGGCGTCACAGTCCTTAACAAAGACTCCGTCAAGGGTCAGGAGTTCGATACCGTCTTCGTCCTAGAACTTGAGCGATTCGTCCCCTGTACCAACGATGCCGAGTTCAGGGCCATGTACATGATGTGTACACGAGCTCGCGACCGCCTGTTTCTCGTCTACGGCCGCGAACGCTTGTCGGCAGTGGCGGAAGCTTGGCTGCCGAGCGGCGACGTGTTGGAGCGATGATGTCCGACGAGACGCTTTGGGACGTCCGGCAAGACGCGAGTGCGCCATGTTGGCTCGGACTCGTTGTCGACAACCGCCGATTGTTCGAAGCCTTACAGGACGATTGGTTGCAGCCCCCGCCAACCGAAAAAGGCACCCTCCTCGGGGTTGGCTCCCACCTGCGGGACAACGACATGGCTGCCGGGAATCGCATAGCCGCGCGCATCCAGATCGATACTGCCAAACTGCCCGACTTGACGGTGGCGACGTATCGGGATGACTGCTGGCAAACCATGAAGCTCTCGTGCGTCGCCGCGACCGACGCCGCCGTGTTCTGGCCGGGTGCACTGCCCCTGTTCTCCGTGCGGGGTCTTACCGTGTCGTCGGAAGAACAGCGAATTCGCCTCATCGGCATCAGCAAACGTGTATCCAACATCGAATTGCCGGACGTGCGCGTCGACTCCGACGGAGCGCAAAGCCGGTTGCCAGCCGTGTTAAAGCCAGCGGGCGACGACCAGGGGCTTGTTGTTCCGTCGGCGGCGGACTCGATCCGCGGCGCCATGAGCATGGCCCTTTGGGCCCTGCCTCGGATCGATCCTTGGCTTTGTCTCTTCGCGGCGACCTTGGCATCCAACTCAAGTGCTCTGAGGCGGCGTGCCAATGCAGTCGACGCACGCTGGTGGAGACTCCCACCGTGGACCAGACCGCCGGACGCGCGCCCTGTCGACGCGCAAGAGCGCCTTTGGCTTGCCGCTGCCAGCGTGTTCGGATCGACGGAATGTGCCGGGCCGATGGGAGCGGCTGACAAGATCGCCGAATTGGCTGCCGCGGACGGGTGCGGGGAGGCAGCCAAAGAGGTCGAGTCATGGCACCGAACCACACGCGAAGTCCTGCGTTCGGACGCCCAGATTCGACACGACGACTGGCGGAAGCGTCCGGTCGGTTTGGCCATTCAGCTTGTGCTGGCGCGACCCGAGCCTATCGCCTTCAAGACATGGTTCGACGACGATCCGGCGAATCTGCCGCCCGCCGTGGCATGGTCCGCTGCTACGCTGTGCGGGCTCTGGCAGGGCTACAGGAGACTGGATACGCGTTTTCGCGGCAAACCTGTTCAGCGCGAGGTCGTTGCTGTCCAAGCCCTGCGGATGTGCTCCAGGGGAACGAGCATCGTCTGGCCAGATCTTTCCTCCGATCCGCCGACTTGGCGAAAGGAGGGAGAGACCTTTGTCCTAGCGTGGGGCGGACGGGAGTTCGCCCGCAAGTGCGAACAAGAGCGCGGCAAGTGGTACACCGTGGACCTGCAGGACGACGGCGTACGTCGGGAGGCGATCAAACTGGCGAAGACACTGGGGTGGCGCTGCGTGACGCGCGTCCTGTCGCTCAAGCCAGGGATCAAGCACCTGGCGGGCGCTGGGATGGTTGAAGTCGACCAACTGGCCGTGAAGGTAACTGGCGACGTTCGTATCCAGCTATCCCGGGGCGACGCGATTGAAGAGGGTATCGATGAGGACGCCTTCAGACGTTCGATAGCCGTCGAGCCTGGCGCTCTCCCTAACCCGCCGAACGGTCGGAGCCATATTGAACTGCAAGTGGAGTCTCGCGTTCCCGGACTGATACTCGTCCGGGATTTCCTGAGCGAGTCCGAAGAGACGGATGTGCTTGCAGTGATCGATCGAAGCGAGTGGAGCAACGTCCTTAAGCGCCGTGTTCAGCACTACGGATGGCGGTACGACTACGAAACCCGGCACATCGATCAGTCCATGCGATTGGGGCCCCTGCCCGATTGGGCCGCTGGAATAGCCAAGCGCTTGTACGACAGGGGCTACGTCCCAAAGC
>JAPOYW010000319.1:11842-19270 GCA_026706425.1 Gammaproteobacteria bacterium | reverse complement strand
CGTGGTCGTCGTGGACCTCCCCGACCCCAACCATCCGGACCTGAACCGCCTCTACTCCGACTATTTCTACGCCCGCGTCCGGGCCATCCTGTCCCCGGACGGAGCCATTGCCATCCAGTCCACGTCGCCGTACCACGCCAAGGAGGCGTTCCTGTCGATCGGCAAAACCGTCTCCCACGCCGGGTTCACGGTTTCGCAGTACCACGCCAACGTGCCGAGCTTCGGCGAGTGGGGCTGGACCCTCGGCACCCCGACCGGCAAGTCCGGGCCGGAGCGGATCGCGGCCTTGGGCGTTGGCGAAACCCCGGACGGCTGGCTTGACGGCGCGAGGATCGCCGCCGCGTTCCAGTTCCCGCCGCGCTACTTCGACGGGTTGCCGGACATCGAGATCAACCGTCTTGGGAGCCACGCGGTATTCAACTACCACCAGGAAGCCTGGGAGTCGCGCCGGGGAGCATTCTATGTCCGCGATCCGCTCCACGGGACTTCCAAGGTGTCTACATCAACGATCCAGAATCGCCGTTGACACACGACATAATATGTCATACGGTTTTGTTCATGGCGTCGACTACGCACCTGAAAGCACGGTCGGCGACGAGGGCGAAGCGCCCTTTAGGGCCGCTTGAGGAGAACGGAGTGAGGCAATGACATTGGATGAACTTTCCTACCGGCTGAACGGACACACGGGCGAAGAAGGCACCACCTTCGATGCGCTCGTGACCGACGACGGCATCCTGGAAGTCGTGTGTTCCAACAACGACGAGTTTCCGATCCATGTGACACAGACGGAAACCCAGTTGCTGTCGGTGACCGCGCTGTTCACGCAAGCGGAGGTCCAGCCGGGCAAGATCAACGAGGTGAACGAAGCGTTCCTCCGGTTGAGTCCCGCCGTGCCGCTGTCGTCCATTGGCTTGCAGGGTGGCACCTACATCCTGTTCGGCTCGATGGCGCTCTCGACGCGGTTCGAAGTCATCGCCCACGAACTCGAGGTGCAGGCGGAAAACGCCGTGGATGTCCTCGAAGTCGTCGAGCATCTGCTCGCTTAAGAGACACAAGGAGTCGAAGAAATGAGCGTATTGAGAGATTTGTTCACCGCATTGCGCGGCGGTGCAAGCGAGGTCGGCGAAGCCGTCATCGACGCCAACGCCGTTCGCATCCTGGAACAGGAAATCCGCGATGCCGAGACCGCCATCGGCAAGGCCAAGCAGAGCCTGACCCGCATGAAAGGCACCGAGATCCGCCTCAAGCGCGAGATCGGCGTGCTTGACGCCGATATCTCGGACTACGAACAGAAGGCGATGGCGGCACTCAACAACGGCGAGGAAGCGCTCGCCACCGAGGTCGCCGAACGCATCGCCGAACTCGAGTCGGACCGCAACGACAAGGGTTCCGAGCAGGCATCGCTGGACACCGAGATCAACAAGATCCATGCCATGATCAAGGCCCGGGAGCGCACAATCCAGAAGAACAAGCGCGAACTCGACAAGGTGCGCACGGTGCGGGAACTGCAGCGCGCGACCGAGAGCGTGTCGACGAATTTCGCCGCGACCGGGTCCAGCGAACACCGCGTGGCCAAGGCGCTCGAACGGGTCAAGGCGAAGCAGCAGAACTGGCAGGACCGAATGCAGGCCGGCGAGTGGATGGCCGAGAAGGAAGGCGGTGACGACCTGGACGCGAAACTCCGCGAAAAGGGCATCGGCGACAGCGGAAGTCCGGCCGCAAGCGACGTGCTCGCGCGTCTCAAGGCCAAGAGCGCGTAACGCGTCCTTCGGTGTCGGATCGAAACGGGGTGTTTGATGGTTTTTGGGAAGCTAGTCCGTAGCCGATTCCGGCGTGATAAGGACGAAGGACGACGGCTTGAAAAGCCGGCAGACCTGCTGGCCGGCGATTTGGTTTCCTTCAAGCACCGCCTCGCCCTGCCCCGGGATGTCCAAGGCCACACCTTCGAGGTCGCCTCGGTGGCCACCTACCAATACGAGAGCGGCATCGAGGTGCAGTTCACCCTCGTCGGCGAAGAGGGCACCAAGTTCTACCTGGGTCTGGATCCCAAGGAGTCGCAACCCGAGTTGTGCCTGGGTCGCGACATCAAGCGCAAGGACGTGTTGAAGCTGTTCGGCGAGGACGCCTTCGCGGGGCTCTGGGACGAGGAGGAGTTCGCCGAGTTGGACGTCGAGAAACCCCTTGAGCGCTACGCCGGCTGGCTGGCGGACGGCTACTTCCAGGTCACGAAGGACGCGGTCGGCTTCTACTACGACCGCGACTGCCGGGGGGAAACCCTGTCCATGCGCCAGGACGACGACAGCGAGGAATTGCGCTACCACGAATGCGAGGGCAGCAACGACAGTTTCGGCTTGAGTGTCGAGATCTGGGGAGACGGCGAGACCGACGTCAGCCTCGAGGTCTACTGCGGGGCCGACGTCATCGAGGCCATGTGGCCCGGCGATGGCTGACCCGGAGCGGGCTTCGGTGCCAGCTCGAAACCCTCGCCGCACCTCCGGCGCAACGAAGACCCCGGGACCCGAGGCGGCGCGGTTCCAGGCGGAGCGCCGTGCCCTCAAGAAAATCCAGGTCCACTTCGAATTCCAGCAGTCGTTGATGCACGACATCCGTGTCGCGGCCGCACAGGAGAATCTTTCCCCTTCGGATTTCGTACGCAGCCTCGTGGGGTTGTCGCACGCCGAGATCCAACGCCCGCGCATCAGCCTATCGTTCAGCAATACCGACTTGGAAGCCCTCGCGGCGCGGTACGGTCAACGGCCCGACGCCCGGCAACTCAAGAGACATGTTGTCGAGGAAGTCCGCCGCCATTTCGAACCAGCGAAACACGCCGAGTCCGACCGACGCCGATGATCGTTGCCCGGTGGTTCGCGCGCAGGCGCTATTTCCGCTTCTCGCGCCACATCGCCGGCGCTATCCGGCGACGGCTTGTCCGAGCCATATGCCTGTTCCTGATTCTGTTTGCCATCCATGTGCTCGTGATGATGGTGGCGGAAGGCTACGGCCTCGGCGATGCAACTTGGCTGACCATCACCACCGCGACGACCGTGGGCTATGGCGACATATCCGCGGAAACACTAGTCGGCCGCACCGCCACGACCTTGTGCATGTACGTGTTCGGCATCTTCCTGCTGGCACAGATCGCCACCGACGTCTTCGACTACCGCGCCCTGCAGCGCGACCGCCGCCGGCGCGGCCAACTGGAGTGGAACAACATGAAAGATCACCTGCTCGTCATCAACGTCCCGACCGAGCACCCGGAAGCGTACCTCGCCCGACTCGTCGCCGACATCCGCAACACGCCGGAGCTAGCCGACATCCCGGTGCAGTTGTTGACCACCAGCTTCCCCGAAGGCCTGCCGACGACCCTCGTCAACGAGGGCGTCACGCACTACACGGCGGTGGCCGAGAACACCGAGAGCCTGCGGGCGGCAAACGCCGGGGTAGCCAAGCACATCGTCGTCATCGCCGGCGAATCCAACGATCCCCGCGCCGATGCCCTCACCTACGACATCCTGAGCCGAATCGCGGACATCTCTACCAAGGCAAGCATCGTTGTCGAAGCCGTGGACGACGGCAACCGGCAACGCCTGCTCGACGCCGGCGCGAACACCGTGGTCCGTCCGGTGCGCGCCTATCCCGAGATCGTCGTGCGGGCCATGATCGAACCCGGCACGGAAAGGGTGCTCGAGAACCTGTTCACCCACGAGGCCGACCGCCTGGCGCGGTTCGACGCCGAATTCTCCAAGCTGCGCTGGCGCGACGTGGTCTCGCAATTCATCCAGGGCGGCGCCGGGGTGCCCTTGGGCTATGTCGACTCCAACGGCGTGCACACCAACCCGTCACCGGACCCCATCTGCACAGGCGCGGGCGTCATCACCCTGATCAAGGATGCCTCGGACGTCACCCGGGAAACCATCGAAGCCTGCCTGAGGAAGTGCGCCGCGTAAGCGCTCGATGTCGCTCGAAGCAGATATCGCCGCCGCGCTCGATTCGGACGACGTGGCACAACTCCGGGTCGTCGTGTCCTCCGTGGACTGGTCAAGGCAGGACACATCCCTCGCCAACCGCATCCTGCAGCGCATCGCACGGTATGGCTGTTCCGGACGCACCCGGCGCTACTGCGACGTAATCGACGAGGCGCTTGCCGCCGGAGTCGTACCTAGCCTCGCGACTTGCGCACTGCTGCAGGCAAACGATCTGGCTGAACGGATTCTCGCCGACGCTCCTTTGGCGGTTCGAGAAACGGACGAAAGCGGCGCAACCCCTCTGCACCATGCCGCCGAGCGCGGCAACACGGCCCTGGCCGCCAGGCTATGCGCGCTAGGCGCCCCGCTCGACGCCGTCGATGCCCAAGGCGAAACCCCTCTCGCCAAGGCGCTGCACGCGGGCCCTTGGAAACGCCAGCCGGCGGTTGCGGTGGTCGAGATTCTTCGGAAACACGGTGCCGTTACCGACCTGTTCGCCCTGGCCGCAATGGGCGATGCCGACGGGCTCGCCACCGCCTTGGGCGGCGACGCCTCGGCGAACGAAGCGGACCAATACGGTCGGACTCTGCTATTCATCGCCGCCCACAACAATCGCCTCGAGGCGGTAGGCGTACTGCTCGGGGGCGGTGCCGATCCGAACGTCGCGGCGCAGGACGGGCAGACGCCGTTGTCCACCGCCTGTCTACACACCCTGTCCCAGGAGTGCGACATCGAGATCGTTCGTCTGCTGGTCGGGAACGGTGCGCCGATGACGATCGAGGCGGCGATCGTGCTGGAAGACCTGCAGGCAATTTGCGGTTCCGTGGCGAGCGAGGGGGCGATGCTCGATGGCCAAGACCACGAGAGCGCCCTCGGATACGCGATCCACGCGTGGCACCCGGCGTCGTTGCGGTGCCTGATCCAATCGGGGGCGCGGCCGAACGCCAAGAACTGGCAACAAATCGAACGCATCGCGGGTGCCGACAGGGCACTCGTCGCGGAACTCAAGGCACTCGCCAAGTTAACGGAGCAGCACGAATGACACTTGAAATCGAACTCGTCGATGTCGAGGAACGAACCATTGCCGCCGTTCGGGCGCGCATTGCCATGTCGGACATCCCGGACAAGATCTTCCCGCTAATGGACCGCGTGTGGGAGTTCATCCGCGGCAACGGCATCGAAGGGTTCGGCCACAACATCTG
The DNA here is from genome assembly GCA_026706425.1 of Gammaproteobacteria bacterium. Taxonomy (GTDB): domain Bacteria; phylum Pseudomonadota; class Gammaproteobacteria; order Pseudomonadales; family Azotimanducaceae; genus VXYL01. The sequence continues at coordinate 14,103 of JAPOYW010000319.1, read as the reverse complement.
GCTATACGGTACGCCGTCCGGCGGCGAAGTCGACGTCGAGATCGGCGTCGAAGTGCCCGAGGCATTCGAATCGACCGGCGACATCGCCTGTTCCGGCACGCCTCCATCCACTTCGGCGACTACTCCGAGTTGCCCCGGGTCAACATGGCACTCGTTTCGTGGTGCCGGGAACACGGCTACCCACTCGCCGGGCGTTCGTGGGAGATCTACAGCGACTGGGAAGAGGATCCGGCGAAACGGCGCACGGACGTGTATCACCTGATCGCTTGACCTAGTAGCGGGCAACGAGACTCGATTGGCTTGGCAACAAGCGAGCGAAGCGGCCAGTCCCGACGATGGCAACCGGCGTCATCGGCACTGCTCAGGACACGGAACTGCACGGAGTCGCGGAAGAAAGCGAGTCGAGAGGCTACCGGGTCTCTACCTTCCAATATTCTCGATCAAAGTAGTTGATTAACTGGAACCACCCCACGTGCAGTCGTTCAGAATCGCCGCCGGCGGGAGGTGGATCGGGCGGCGGGGGTTCCTCCGGTGGTGGTGGCGGCGGCGGTTCCGATGACGAAGAAGAGGCTGCTTGCGCACGGGGCGAATCCAAAGACGCGTCGGGCGTGTGCGTGGCAAAACCTGCCCGCGATGTCATGGAAAAGATCAAAAACTGCCTGCCGGCGGGCAGCATTCCAGCCCTATACTGGGATCATGTGAGCGGCATATCGTGGAACGACAATCTGGTCAACGACGAAGGGATCCCCATCCCGGGGAAGCTATATGTTCACGAGAGCGGGTCGCCGATGCGCATCGAGTTCAACCGTTCTGTAATCGTCGAGCAATCTTCTGCCCAAAGCTGGACGTTTGGGTACGGTGCCAATGTCGCGTTGACCCACGAGTACATGCACGTTCGGGACGTGGTGGAACACGGGCCGGGGCTGTGGGCGAAACCCAGCCTCGAAGAAGAAATGGATCAATACAACTACGGCCCCCCTCCGTACACCGAAGCCACGTACAAATGGGAGAGGGTCGAGCGGCTTTGTCCGTGGCCGCCCACACCCGACGCATGGACCGAAGTGAGCGGCGAATGCGATGCGGCGATGATGGATTTGGATCCCCCCGCCCCTATCCGGACTGGCTTCGCGACACGGAGCGAACGCGCCGGGCGGTGGTGGCGGCGCTGGACGACCCCCAGTGCCGCGTGCCGCCGGGGGAGACCCGCCCGGGTCTCCACGGGGCGTGCGGTGCGGAAGCGATGGTCCGGCTTGCCAAGATGCAGCATGCCTGCCTCTATGTCCTCGAAAAGGACTGGAGCAACTGGCCGGAAACCGGACTCGTAATCGTGGAGCGCGGCGACCTGGAGGAATACCATCGCCTGGTCGAAGTCGCAGATCGCTCGTTCGCCGGGAGGATGTGGGGGTACTCCCGGGGTACTCCCTGTGCGCCCGTCTCCCCCGGCGTCCTTGATTGGATAGACACGCTGCCCACGCCCTCGGAGGAGGAGAGTGCCTCCGCAATCTCCGTTCCTACCCAAGCGCCCGAGCTTTCCATGCGGCCGCGCAGCGAGAAGGGGACTTGGCCGCTGCGGAGGCCGTTCGGAACCGGCTGCGCCGGGACCTGGGGCTCGACGCGCTCGACTACGGCGCGGAGAGTGCGCAGGCCAGCCTGATGCTGGCCTGCCATCCCACTCTGTACGAGGCCCTCGGAAATCACAACACAGATTGTGGGGATTGTTTGCTGACTACTGAACTGCAACTGAGTGCTATATCACCGGGCGTTAGCAAACTCTCGGTTTACGGAACCAGTGCGCTAACGCGAGTTAGTCATGGTCTTTGCGGAACGCCGACGACGTTGCGCAGCGACCGTTGGGAAGCACGAGAACAGAAACGACGAGATCCTCGGTTGCATGCAAGACTCGTCAATCAGCCCCGTCTCGGTCTACCGGGAATCAGTTACTGTAAAATATCACCATGTACCAGACTACTATGGTGCCTATAGCTGCCAACTCAAGGAAATCCGGATCGACCGAAGACAAATCGAGAGGGAAAGCAGCGAATGGTCCACGTCCAACAGGAAGCTCTTCGCGACGGTGCTCATCCACGAGTTCCTCCATGCCAAACTTGCAGCCCTCTATGGTTGCCGCCCTTGGGAGCACCCTGATTTCGAATATTCCACCGAAGAGGAAACGCATGAATACATATTCGAGGAGACAGACCGTCTGTATCTTCTGCAATTCGGCGCGAGGTCGCCGCTCGACGATGGATACGACCCCGATG
>JAPOYW010000319.1:2684-11832 GCA_026706425.1 Gammaproteobacteria bacterium | reverse complement strand
CCCGATGTAGACGGAACACTTGCATGCCCCGATTGAGGGCCACCACGCGTAGCTGGCTATTGCTATGCTCGGCTGCCGTGGTCGGCGCGGTGGCTTGTACGCTTCTGGTGTCCCCGGCCACAACATCGCCGTCGGTAGCAACGCCGCAGGTCGACACCGCAAATCCCGTCCCGCCGTTGCCGGTCGTCTATTCCACGCATCTACAACCGAAAAACTCGCCCAATGCGTCTACTGTTGGAGACCAACACGCACCCCCAGACCGGCGTGATCCGGAGACGCGCAATAAGCTCTTTGACGCTGCCCGGCGCCACTGTCCTTGGCCGCCCCATCCCGCTACATGGCATACGCTCGACGGGGCCTGCGAGGCGGCGCTGAACCCGTACTATCTCACCGACGACTGGCGCGCCGTCCTTGCCAACCCCCTGGGTGCCCGGCGAGCTCTCTCTTTGGCGTTCGACAACCCGGAATGCCGACCGTTCGAAATCGACCCGCAGAGTGCATCCTGGCGCGATTGGCCCCGTTGGCGGGGCAAAGCCCGACCCGAATTGGCGGAGCCGTGCGCTGCCGACTCGATGGGGCGCGTCGCGGAGCTGCAACGGAAGTGCATCGAGCGGCTGCACAAGGACTGGAACGAAATCTACAATCGGTCTGTTGGCGACATCGATCAGATCGCGGCGGAGCACTCGTTTAGCCAGGAGAAGTACTACCGCTTCGTCGAAGACGAATACCATCGCCGTATCGGCTCGTATTGGAAAAACCACATGTGCCGCTCGGTTCCCGCAGCCGCGTTGGAGTGGTTAGACGCCTTCCCGGAGCCGCCAGGCGACCCAACTGCCCACCGTTACAAACGTCCGTCCATCACCCAGGCGATCCACCTCTACGACGCCGCCCGGCGGCTTGGAGCCGAAGTTCCCAAATGGGCGCTGCCTCCCCCCGATAATCCTTAGGGTCTTCGGTCCGCCAAGCAGGAGTCGGCGGCTTCGGTACTTCTACGGAGTAGAACCGAACGCTAGCAATCTACTTGGTCCAAGGAATGGGACTTGTGTAGCAAAATCCGAAAGCGTCGTCGGTCGCTGGGGCGTTCAGCGTTCAGCGAGTACCGATTCCCTCGCATAAACGACCGTCAGTGAGGGCCCCAAGAAAGCCGGGCCCGAAAGCCCCTTCCCCTCGGTATCTTGCTGCGCACGTCCGTCCCCCTTGTCGCGCAGGCGGCAAGTGCGACCGCGTTACACGTCGATTCCCGGCACCGGGAACCTCAAGCAGGTCTCTTCCACTTCCGCCTTGATGCGCGCCGAGGTTGCTTCGTCGTCGTGGTTGCGCAGTGCATCCGCAATCCAGCCGCCTAGGAGTTGCATTTCCGTTGACGTCATACCGCGGGTGGTTGCCGCCGGCGTGCCCAGGCGGATGCCGCTCGGGCGCAGCGGCGGATTGGGGTCGTCGGGGATGACCTGCTTGTTGCAGGTGATGGACACCTGGTCCAAGGCTTCTTCTGCAACACGCCCGTCGATACCGAAACTGGCGACGCAATCGAGCACCATCAAGTGGTTCTCGGTGCCCCCGGTGACGAGTTCGGCACCGCCCGCCATGAGGGCTTCGGCGAGTACCTGCGCGTTGTCCAGCACCTCGCATGCGTAGACCTTGAACGGCGGTTCGAGGGCCTTCCCCAGCGCGATGGCGACGCCTGCCACCTGGTTCATGTGGGGGCCGCCCTGCAGACCCGGAAAGACCGAACGGTCGATGTCGCGGCGGAAGTCCTTCTTGGTGAGGATCATGCCGCCCCGGGGGCCGCGCAGCGACTTGTGCGTCGTGGTGGTCACGAAGTCGAAGCCGTAGTCGCACGGGTTGGCCATGACGCCACCCGCGATCAGGCCGCCGATGTGGGAGACGTCCGCCATGGTCAGTGCGCCGACCTCGTCGGCCACGGCCTTGAACTCGGCGTAGTCGTAGTCGCGCGGATAGGACGAATAGCCGCACACGACCATCTTGGGCCGGTGAACGCGTGCGGTGTCGCGAAGTTCGTCGAAGTCGATCCGGCCGTCCTTCGACGGGTCCGACTTGTAGCGAATCCAGTTGTATAGAGTTCCCATGTGCGACACCGGCGCCCCGTGGGTGAGGTGGCCGCCGTGGGACAGGTCCATGCCGAGCACGGTGTCCCCGGGCTCCAGCATCGCGAGGTAGACGGCGGCATTCATCGGCGCGCCGGATAGCGGCTGCACGTTGGCGTGTTCGGCACCGAAGATCTCCCGGGCGCGGTTGCGCGCGGTGCGCTCGATCACGTCGGTGTACTCCTGGCCGCCGTAGTAGCGCCGCCCCGGGTAGCCCTCCGAGTACTTGTTGGTGAACACCGACCCGAGGACCGCCAGTACCTCCGGGTAGGTGTAGTTCTCGGAGGGAATCAGCTCGATGCCCGCCCGCTGCCGCGCTTCCTCCCCGACCAGGGCGGCATGTATCTCGGGGTCGGTTTCCCCCAGTTGAAGGCGATTGCGCCGGCTTGCGTCGGCACCGGCGGAGTGGTCGAGTGTCATGGCACGGCTTCCTGGAGTATCCGGGGAAGAAGCAGGTTACGGCCCGTCGATCAGGTCGTCCCCAACGGCTTGATAGACTAAACCGTTGTCGCGCAACACGCACTGAGCGCGTCGCAACCGGGACACAATGTTGGCGCATGACGTCACCCGGGCGGGACCTCCACCGTCCACCAGGCAAACCGAGCGATGAACCGTCGCCGCATGCTGGCGGGTGCCGCCACGCTCTCCGTCGTGGGCCCCCTCAACGCAGCCAAGCCGCGACGGATGAAACCCCAGGTGGGAGACCTGCTCGCCCACGCGTTCGGGGAGCAGGCCGGTTCGGTTGTCGCCGTGAAGGACGTGGCTTCGCAACCGGTCCCGGCATTTCCAAGGGATCCATCGAGCGGCGTCGTCCGGGACGGTTCGCTGCACAACCAACTCGCCGTACTGCGCCTGCCATCCGAGCGCCTGACTCCCAAGGCACAGCGGCACGCCCTGGACGCGCCGCCGCACGCCTTTCTCGTCTACTCCGCCGCATGCACCCATACCGGTTGCGAAGTCAGCGGCTGGAACAGCGATGCCGCCCGTTTGGTCTGCCCCTGCCACGGCTCCGAGTTCGACGTGGCCGACGCCGCCCGGGTGGTCAACGGCCCGGCGCCAAAGCCGCTTGCCATGTTGAAGGTCGAACTGGCGGACGGCGCATTCCGCGTGGTCGGCGGCTTTTCCCGGCGCGTCGGTCCCGAGCCACCGTGACTTGCCTAAACGCCCGCCGATCGGCGAAGGTGGGCTGATAGTCACTCGGTGGCACCCATGATGCGACCAAGCGCGTTCCTTCTGTTCCTCGCCGTTGGGGCTTCTACGGCGTACGCCACAACCTACTCGGCCGTCACCGACAAGCGACTCGAAAACCCCGAACGGGGAAACTGGCTGATGTACCGGGGAACCTACGACTCGCATGGCTACAGCATGCTCGATGCGATCAACACGACGAACGTCGCCCGCCTGAAACCCCTGTGGACGTTCTCCACCGGCATGCGCGAGGGCCACCAGGCGCCCCCGGTGGTCAACGACGGCAGGATGTTCATCACGACGCCGCACAATCACCTGATCGCGCTGGATGCCGCGACCGGTGAGGAGTTGTGGCGCTATCGGCGGGACCTGCCCGAAGACCTGGCGCAAATGCACCCGACCAACCGCGGCGTGGGTCTCTACGGCAATCGGGTGTACATGGCGACGGCCGACTGCTACGTCGTCGCACTCGACGCGGTGACCGGCGCGGTTGCCTGGGAGACCGAAGTCGAAGACTACGGCTCGGGCTACTACATGACCCTCGCCCCGCTCACTGCCGCCGGCAAGGTGCTGGTGGGCGTATCCGGGGGCGAGTTCGGCATCCGCGGCTTCGTCGCGGCGCTCAATGCCAAGACGGGCGAACTGGCTTGGAAGACCTACACGATACCGGCCCCCGGCGAACCGGGGAGCGAGTCCTGGCCTGGCGATACCTGGAAGACCGGCGGCGTCCCCGTGTGGATTACCGGATCCTACGATCCGAAGAGTCGACTCACCTACTGGGGCACGGGCAACGGCGGCCCCTGGATGGGGGACGCACGATCCGGCGACAACCTGTACGCCACGTCGGTCATCGCGCTGGATGTGGACTCCGGCGCCATGGCCGGCTATCACCAATACCACTGGAACGATTCCTGGGACTGGGACGAAGTCTCGGCACCGCTCCTGATCGACTTCGAACGCGCGGGCCGCCGCATCGCGGGGCTCGTCCATCCCGGCCGCAACGGCTACCTGTGGTTTCTCGAGCGCTCCGAGGCCGCGATCCGGTTCATCGACGCCAAACCCTACGTCAAGCAGGACGTCATCACGTCGTTGGATCCGGTGACGGGCCGCCCGACGTACGACGAGACCAAGAAACCGGGCATCGGCAAACCCGCCACGTTCTGTCCCTCCCACTGGGGCGGCAAGGACTGGCCGCCGGCGGCGTTCTCGCCGCGCACCCGGCTCCTCTACGTCCCCGCGAACGACAACGTCTGCGCCCACCTCGAAGGCGTCGAGGAGGAATACCGGGAAGGACGGACCTTCATGGGCGCGAAGATGGAGACCTTCCGCTTGGTGCTAGACCCCGAGACCAAGACCATCGGCGAACTCCAGGCGTGGCATGTGGACACCTTCGAGAAGGCTTGGAGCGTGTCTTTCGAAAGCCACAACTGGGGACCCGTCCTCGCCACCGCCGGCGACCTCGTCTTCATGGGCGGCACCAGCGACCGGTACTTCCGGGCGTTCGACGCCCGCTCCGGCAAGCTGCTGTGGCGTCAGCGCACGAATTCGGGAATCACGGGTGTTCCGTCGTCCTACGAAGTCGACGGCAAACAGTACGTGGCGGTGCTTTCCGGTTGGGGAGTCGACGCAGAACGGCAACAGGAGGCTCTGCGCATCTTGGGCAGAACCAGCATCCGCGTCCCGCAAGGCGGCGTGCTCTGGGTATTCGGATTGGACTAGGGACTAGACAAACCATATGACCGACATCGAGGTCTTCTGGCAGCCGGGGTGAACCAGCTGCCTGGGGCTCAAGGAGTTCCTGTCGGCCCGTGAGGTCGACTACATCTCGCAGGACATCGCCAACGACCCGGCGGCGAAGGTTCGCTTCGCGGACATCGGCGGCCAACTCGTGCCGGCCATCGCCAAGGCCGGGGCCTGCATGTCCGGTGCGGACCTGGACCGGGTCGCCGAAGTCCTGGGCCTCGTGGTCGAACCCAGGAAGGCGTTGGCCGCCGAGGTCCTGATCGAACGCTTGGCGGTCATCCTCGAGACGGCGACCCGGCTAACCGGCCAGTTCTCGGTCGAACGTCTTCGCGAAAAGCTTCCAAATCGGGACCGGACCGTGCTGGCCTTGGCGAACCACATCGTGGAAATCGCCGCGGGCTACCTGCTGGTGGAAACCGGACGCCCCTTCGATGCCATAGTGGCCGGGGCCATCCCCGACCGGGAACTCGACCCTCGCGATCTGGCGACACGTTCGGAGTCCGTCCGCTCCCGCCTGGCGTCGCTGCGGCCCGCGCCGACTCGGGAGGTCGACACACTGCACGGAATGTCCAACCGCCACCGCGTGTTGGAACGCTGCACCTGGCATGCCGCCCAACACGCCCGGCAGCTCGCCCTCATGCTGGAGCGGCTGGGGGTCGAACCTGACCAGCCCTTGACGGCCGCCGATCTGGAGGGACTGCCGTTGCCGGTGTCAGTCTGGGATGACGAAGCCTCCTAGCCCGTTCAGGCGCGCCGGCGTACCCAACGACTCGTGGCGCTCACATCCTCGATCGTCTCCCCGGCTTGTTGCCAACCGGTGAAGCCGGGCTCGAGGTGGGCGACGTTCTCGAAACCCATGTCCATGAGCGCCTTCGCGGCCAGCGCGGAGCGCCCGCCGCCCGCGCAAAAGAGGACGATCCGCTTGTCCTCCTCGAACCAGTCGCGGTAGTAGGGGCTCTGCGGATCGGCCCAGAACTCCAACATGCCGCGGGGGGCGTGCTTGGATCCCGGAATCGTGCCGAGATCCACGCGTTCCTGGATTTCGCGGATATCCGCCAAGAGCAGGTTCGGTGCGCCGAGTTCGGCCTTCAACTCCGCAACGGACAGGTTCTCGACGTGTCTCTTGACCTCGTCAACGACCGCGAAGATCTTCTTGATCGCCATTTCTCCACTCCTGCAAATGTCCGGGATCGAATGGCGTCGGATCGGCCTCGCCCAGGTTCCTGGCTGGCTGAACAAGCGCCTGGACGCGTTCGAGGTGCCGTGGATCCAGTCGCGCCGGACCCAAGTTGAAGATCGCACCGACGGTTCGAACGACAATCCAAAGGTCTACCCAAGCCGAGCGGTTTCGGACGTAGTCGATATCGAGCGCCAACTTCTGCGGCAGTATACGGGTTCGGTACTCGTCCTCCGGATTCCTGGACCGGAGGTTGGGCTCCCCGTGGGACAGATAGAACAGCGTTCCCGGACTGGTTAGTCCGGGCAGGACATCCAAGGTCTCCCGATGCAACGGCGTATAGCATCGACTGACGATCCGGGGATCCCTTGGCCTCGGGCCGACGATCGACATGTCGCCCTTGATGATGTTGACCATCTGCGGAAGTTCGTCGACTTTCGATCGACGCAGCAACCGCCCCACCGGGAACACCCGCCCATCGCCAGCCGCGGTTACGACACTGCCGGAATCGCCCCTGCGCATATACATAGTGCGCAGCTTGTACATGGTGAAGACCCGTCCGGATCGCCCCACCCGGTCGGCGCGGTAGATGACGGGGCCGGGATTGACGGCGAAGATCGCTGCCGCGGCGGCAATCGTCACGGGAAGACTGACCACGAGACAAATGCTCGCGAGCACGATGTCAACGAGTCGCCGCATCACAAGTCGATCCCAAGCCTACCGGGCCGAGGCGACGCTTGTTCCCTTGCCCGGGCATCCGGCATGCGCCGACTATAACAGCCCGTTTCCCGAAAACGGCCCCGACGAAGTGTGCGCGTCTGCTACGCTCTGTCCGATGAGCGGACACCAGCCGGGCATTTTCGCCGACGACTCGATCCACCATATCTTCCTCGAGTTCGCCGTCCCGGATTCTCCTTGTACCGGGACGGGTTCGTCGTTCTGCCCGGCCAGATCGAAACCGACCGCGTCGCCGCGGCACGTCAGCTGATCCTCGAGCAACCTGAACGGCCCCGGACGGCCGCAGCCAAGGTGCGAACCGGCAACGAAACCCATGCCAGCTGGCAACTCGGCTACCCGCGCCTCCAAGCGATCACATAAACGAGTCCGGCTACCGAGACCGGGATACGCCGTTTCGCGGTTGGCACGGCCACCTCGACGGGTTGGTCCATCGCACGAGAAAGCGGCAGCATTCTCGCGCCCGCAGGGCGCGCCGGGACGGGATAGGCCCTACGGATCGGAGATCACGGGTATTACGTGGCGCTGGCCGTTGGTCATGTCGGTCTCGTTGCCGCCTTGTCGGGTTCCTGCAAGGCGGCGACGATGGGTTCCAGTTCCTCCACGAGCCACTCGCAGAAGGCCGCGTAGTGTCGCCACTTGCCAAGCGCGTCGAAATAGATGGGTTGGCGGACCTGCTCGGAACTTGCCGTTCTCACCGCGCGGCGGGTTTCGTGGAAACGCACGCACGACGCCTCGAAGGGCAGCCCGCAATGATCGAGGATGCGCCGTACCTGCATTTCGAGGTCGGTGACGGTCTCCTCGTAGTGGACGGTCAGCACCTTGCCGGGGAGTACGCTCCGCCAGTGGTTCATCATGGCGTCGTAGTTCCGGTAGTAGTGGCTTAAGTCCTCCAGGTCGTAGGTGAAGTTCTGTCCTTTCGCGAACAGCTGCTTGTAGCAGCCGATGCAGCAGTCTACGGGATGCCGGCGCGCATCGATGATCTTGGCGTTGGGAAGGATGAGATGAAGCAAGCCCAAGAGCGGGAAGTTGTTCGGCATCTTGTCCGTGAAAAACGGTCGGTCCGTGAAGCGGTGCCGCGCCGCGTCTTCCAGGTAGCGTTGCCCGTAGGCACGCCAGTCCTGGCCTTCGAGTTCCGTCGCCGATTCCGGGAACTGCACGTCGCCGCGCCGATACCGTCCGATGGACGTGGCGATCTTGCCGAGGGTCGGTAGTTCCGAGGTCCCCTCCACCTGGCTGTGACTGGCGAGGATCTGCTCGACCAACGTCGATCCGGAGCGCGGCAGCCCGACGACGAGGATCGGATCCGCCGCCTCGTGCCCGTTGCCTGCGTGCCGTACCAGGAACTCCCGGTCGAATACGGTGCGGATGTCCTCGTGCCGTTTCTCCAACTCCAGCGGGTCGTGCTTGACCAGGGGACGTTGCAGGCGGTTGCCGGCATCGTAGTGCGACCACGCCGCCGCCGAGTCGTCGCGGTCTTCGTAGGCCTTGCCCAATGCGAACGAAAAGTGGATGCGCTCGCTATCCGTCAGATCGCCACGGACAAGCTGCTCTTCCATGGCCCGGATTTCGGCGTCTTCGAAACGAAATACCTTGAGGTTGGCCATGCTCCAGTAGACCTCTCCGAAGCGCGGCCGCTGGGCGATGGCCGCACGGTACGCGGCGAGGGCGGATTCCTGGTCCCCGACGGTCTTCAGCGCATGGCCATGGCTCATGTGGACTCCGGCAGCACGGGGATTCAGGGCCAGGGACTTCGCATAGGCCTCGACGCTGGACTCCTGCTGGCCGGCCTGGGCATGGGCGTTGCCGGCACCTGCCCACGCTGCGGCGTTGTCGGGAGCGATTTCCACGGCCCGTCGATACGCTGCGATGGCGTCGTTCGGCTTGCCGTTGTCGAGCAGGACAAGACCGAGGCCCATCCAGGCCGCCGCGAAGTCCGGCGCCACCGAAGTCGCGCGGCGCAACCAAGCCTCGGCATCGCCGTGCTTCTTCTTCTCGCGCCAATAGGCGATGCCGAGGTAGCGCATCGCATCGACATTGTCCGGGTGGCTGCGGAGGACATCCCGCAGCGTGGAGATCGCCTCGGCCGCCCAACCAGCACAAAGACCGTCCGGAGATCCCGACACCCGTCCGGCCCCCCGGCCCCGGACCGCGTACGAACAGCAGCGGCGGCCCCCCCCGCGCCCCCGCCTCGCGGCTG
>JAPOYW010000319.1:0-2674 GCA_026706425.1 Gammaproteobacteria bacterium | reverse complement strand
GCAGCGTGGAGATCGCCTCGTCCGCACGGCCCGCGCGAAGGTGGTCGGCAGCTTCCGCCACGCGTCCGGCCACGGGGTCCCGGTCGAAGTAGGACTCGAAGCGCCGGTCCGCTTCGTGGCCGCGACCTGCGGCGGCCAGGGCTTCGCCGAGTTTCCTATGCGCCGAAGGCTGCCGCGGATCGAGGCGAATCGCCTTCTCGAACAGCCCAACGGCATCTTCGTGCCGACCCTGGTATGCCCGCACGCTGCCGAGATCCTCGTAGAGCAAGGGCATTTCGGGCGCCAAGCCGATCGCTTGATCAAGCTGCGCCGCCGCTTCGTCGTAGCGTCCCTGCTTGGCCAACGCCCGGCCAAGCATCGCGAGGTGCTGGATGCTCCCGGGATCCATGAGCAGATGGTCGCGGCAGATCTCCTCCGCGAGCAGCGGCCGGTTCGCCTTCATGGCGGCGACGGCCCGTCGGATGCCTGGTTCGCCTTCGGGCATCAGCTCACCGCATCGGACTCGCGAGCGCCGGACCGGCCAGGCGATCGGGGGGCAGGTAGTCGAAAATGAAGTGGATCCGGTCGCCCGCACCGTCGTTCATGACCGAATGCGAAAGCTGATTGTTCACTTCCACGGCGCGTCCCGGCTCGAAGCGGTGCGGGACGCCGTCGATGAAGAACCGCACCCGGGGATTGGTCACGAGAGGCAGGTGGACGCGGTGGCTCAACCGGAGCGACTCGTGCTCATCCACATGCGGCGTAATCCTCGCGCCCGCTGGCAGCCGCACGGCCATGGCCCGGATCACTACGCCGCCCGGCGGGTAGCTCCGCGCAACGATCGTGTCCATCACCGGTACGGCGCTGTCGCCGAGTGCCTCCCAGCCCGCGTCCCGCGCGACGACCAGGTTCGGCCATTCGTCGAGATCGATGAAGCAGAGCACGATGGATTGCGTGCTGCGGTGTACGTTGAACGACTTTTGCCGGTAGTCCTTCGCCGTCCATGCGGCCTCGTCGAGGTCGTGGACTGCATCTAGGAGCGCGCCGCAGGGCACCGGACCGAGATCCCGGGTCCGTTCGGAAGCACGCAGTTGTCCGCCCTCGGTCGCGGACATGGGGTTCACCCCGCGTATCGAGTTGCCGCTATTGTACGTAACGATTTAAGGTGCCACCGGTACGCGGCAACAGCCTGATTGCGGCGAATCCATGCACAGCAGCGGTCTTCGAGGTTCCGACTTCCACCTGTCCTCCAGGGGACGCGAGGTGTCGCACCGGGATTTCTTTCGAGACCACGGACGCAACACGCGCGTCGGGCTGCTTGCACCCGACGGCACGGAGGGTGTCGGCGCGGTGACGATGGCAATGGCCTGCGTCACGGCCTTCTACGATGACCGTCCGTCGCATTCCGGTTGACAAGCTTCGTCCTTGGACGCCTAATGCCGAGTTGAGGCATCCGATCTGGCGGGGGGATCCTAATGTCGCGCAACCGGGCTCGCGCCCAGACGTCTGAACCAACTCCTGAACAGCCGGCGTTCCGCCTGAAACCGTTGGCCGTCGCCGTCATTGCGGTGCACTCCCCCCTGGCCATCGTCGCCCAGGAACAGACCGAAGTAGAGGACACCGGTCGCACCATCGAAGAGGTCATCGTTACCGCCACCAAGCGCGAAGCGAACATGCAGGATGTCGCGCAGAGCATCACCGCGTTCACCACCGACGACCTCGACCGCCTGCGTGCTCGGGACATGAAGGAGTACATCGACGCGCTGCCGAGCGCCGCCCTGGTCAACAGCGTTCCGGGCCGCAATTCCGTCGTGTTCCGCGGCGTGTCGACCGGTTCGTCCGAGTACCGCACCGACAGCATGACCGCGGTCTACCTCGACGAACAGCCGCTCACCACCAACTCCCAACAGGTCGATCCCTGGCTGGTGGACATCGCCCGGGTCGAGGCGTTGCCGGGACCCCAGGGCACGTTGTTCGGATCCAGTTCCCAATCCGGCACGCTGCGGGTCATCACCAACAAGCCCGATCCGAGCGGATTCGGCGCCCAGATCGATGCCAGCGCCTATTCCACTCGCGGCGGCGAACCGAGCTACGACCTGAGCGGCCACGTCAACATCCCGCTCGCCGATCGATTCGCGGTGCGCGTCGCGGCGTTCACCTCCCAAGAAGGCGGCTATGTCGACAACGTGCTCGGCCGCGACCTCGCCGACACCCGGGACAACGCCGATGTCGTCGAGGACGACTTCAACAAGTACGAGGTCTCCGGAGGCCGTGTGGCGGCATCCTGGGAGTTGGGCGACCGTTGGTCCGTGATCGCCGGGATCATCGCCCAGAGCAGTTCGACGAACGGTGCCTGGGAGACCGATCCCAACCTCGGCGACTTCAAGATCGTCAAGTTCTTCGACGAGTACCGCGACGACGACTGGAGCCAGCACTCGATCACCATCAAGGGCGACCTCGGCGCAGCCGAGTTCTCCGCCACCACCGCGATCTTCGACCGCGACATCGCCTACGAGTGGGACAACCATGTCTACGAGCAGTACAAGGACGCCTACTGGGGCGTCTACAACGGCTACGGCCTCTACAATTCCGAGTACACCTTCGGCACGATCTTCAACGACCAGACGCAGGAACGCTTCTCGCAGGAGGTACGGATAACCTCGCAGGGCGCGAGTAGGCTGAAGAGGACAGTAGA
>JAPOYW010000073.1 GCA_026706425.1 Gammaproteobacteria bacterium | reverse complement strand
GCCGAAGACCTGTCCACGACCGTTTCTGCCGCCCCGGCAGCGGCGGCGCAGCCCCGGGACCGTCTCTTCCGTAACAAAAGACCCTTCAACCTGACAAATCCCCTACTGCCGCACCGTTAACAGGGGATCAAGGTTCAAGCGATTTCATGAGTTTCTCCAAGGTAGACTAGCAGGCGACGTTTTCGAACGACGGACTGATTGCAGGGCGCGGAATGGGACTCGGAATCAAGCCCTTCACCCGGGGTCTGCACGATGTTGGCGACCACTGCTACGCGTGGGTCCAACCGGACGGCGGCTGGGGCTGGAGCAATGCGGGATTGGTCGTGGACGGCGGCGAGAGTCTGTTGGTCGACACCTTGTTCGACCTGAAGCTCACCCGGGAGATGCTCGACGGCATGCGGGCGGCCGAGCCGAAAGCCACGCAGGCGTTCGACAAGCTCGTCAACACCCATGCCAACGCCGATCACTGCAACGGCAACGAACTGGTGTCGGAGGCGGAGATCATCGCCTCGAGCGCCACGGCCCGGGAACTCGCCGCCGAGCCCCCGGATCGGCTGGCGGTCGTCATGCGCCAGGCGCCGAACATGGGCGAGACGGGCGAGTTCCTCATGCACTGCTTCGGCGACTTCGACTTCGAAGGCATCACTCCGACGTTGCCCACCACGACTTTCGACGGCGAGCACGAATTTGGCGTGGGAGACAAGACCGTCGTTCTGAAGGAGGTTGGACCCTGCCACACGCAGGGAGACATCCTTGCCTACGTGCCCGGAGACGAGCTGATCTACACCGGCGACATCCTGTTCATCGAAGGGCACCCGATCCTCTGGGTGGGGCCGGTCGGGAACTGGATCGCCGCCTGCGACTACATCCTCGGCCTGCCGGTCGCCGCGATTGTTCCCGGTCACGGGCCGATCACCGACAAGCATGGGGTGCAGGCCGTGCGGGACTACCTGGTGTACATCCGCACCGAGGCGAAGGCCCGCTACGATGCGGGTTTGTCCGCCTACGACACGGCCATGGACATTTCGCTTGCGGACTACGACTCCTGGGGCGATTCGGAACGCATCGCGGTCAACGTGGCGACGCTCTACCGGGAGTTCGGTGCCTCCCCGGACCCGGCGAACCCGTTGGGGGCGTTCGAGGCCATGGCGAGGATTCGCAAGGCACGGGGTCAGGCGTCCTAGCACGACGTGGGATTGCGCATGCAGTGGCTCGCAGGAACAAGCGGTTACAGCTACAAGGAGTGGAAGGGTGCGTTCTACCCGGAGGACATCGCGGCAGGCGACATGCTGGCCTTCTACGCGTCCAAGCTGCCGGCGGTGGAGATCAACAACACGTTCTATCGGATGCCGAGACGGAGCGTGCTGGCCACCTGGCGAGACTCGGTGCCGGACGATTTTCGCTTCTCGATCAAGGCGTCGCGACGGATCACCCACCAGGCGAGGTTGCGGGACTGCGAGGAAGCGGTGGACTATCTGGCGGCGGGACTCGAGACGTTGGGGCACAAACTCGGATGCGTGCTGTTTCAGTTGCCGCCGTACGTGCGGAAGGACGACGAGCGGCTTGACGCTTTCCTGTCGATCTGGCCCAAGGCGTTTCCGGTCGCCATGGAGTTCCGCCACGACTCCTGGTTCGACGACGAGACGGCCGAGACTCTCAAGGGGCATGGCGCGGCGATCTGCCTATCGGAAGACGGCGAACTGCCCATGCCCGGGTTCGTCGCCACAGCGGATTGGGTCTATCTGCGACTGCGCAAGCCGGGCTACGACGACGCGGCGCTTGGCGGCTGGGTCGACCGTGCGGCTGCCTCCGGGGCTTCGCGCGGGTTCGCCTTCTTCAAGCACGAGGACGAAGGTGCGGGACCCAAACTGGCCGGCAGATTCCTGGACCTCGCCGGTCGAGACCGGTAGGGGCGACCCGTTCTAGCGCCTGAAGCTCAGGTATTCCTCGTTCACACAGTTGACCAAGCGCCCGCCGCGCAGATAGCGCGCCGCCGTGCGGGCGGCGAAGGCGCGGATGTCGCGCACGCTCTCCGGTGTAAAGAAAGCGGAATGCGGCGTCACGACCAGACGGTGCTTGATCCAGTCCTCGTTGCGGTGCCAGGCCGCGATCAACGGGGCGTTCAGATTGGCGGGCTCGTCGGGCAGTACGTCCAGACCGGCGGCCAGCACGGTGCCGTCCTTCATGGCGTCATGAAGCGCATCGAGGTCGATCAACGGTCCGCGGGCGGTGTTGATGATGATCGTTCCCTTCTTCGCGGCGGCGAGCGCATCGGCGTCGATGAGATTGTGGGTCTCCTCGTTCAACGGCGTGTGGACGCTGACGACGTCGCTCTGTGCCATCAATTCGTGCAGCGTATCGACCCGGCGCACTCCGAGGGCGAGCTCCAGTCCGCTTGGCTGGTAGGGGTCGTGGAACACGCAGTCCATGTCGAACGCCCGGGCTCGGCGCATCGCGGTAGTGCCGATCCTCCCGAGACCCACGACGCCGAAGGTACAGTCGGCCAGGCGCCTGCCGAACGGGTTCAGCGCGGGGCGCCAGTTCTTGATGGGCTCGTCGCGGAGACACTCGTCGTGGAACGCAATGCTCTTGGTCAGCGTCATCATCAGGGCGATGGCGTGGTCCGCGACCTCGCGGGTGCCGTAGTCCGGCACGTTGCAGACCGGTATGCCCTGTTTGCCGAACGCCTCGACGTTCACGTCGTCGAACCCCACCGCCATCTTCACGACGATGCGGCACTTGTCGAGCAAGGGGAGAAAACGGTCGGGCACCGCGCCGCCGACGATGCCGTCGCAGTTGCGCCATTGCTCCTCGGTGACCTGGTCGTAGCCGTGGCAGAACTCGGTAGTGATTCCATCGCCGACCGCTTCCTGCTCCACCGAGTTGTCGCGGCCCGTGCGCGGCCACAGAATCCGGATGCTCATGCTTCTCCCCGTCGTTGCGGGCGCGTACGGCTCGTCGCGCGCGAAAACTCGCGGAGTGTACTGGAATCGAACCCGTTGCCGACGCACATCGATTTGAACGATGCTGTCGAGGTACGCATTGACTCCCGCGACCCATGCCGACAACAGACCCCATCGCGCTGCGTGGCGCCCCCGGTTCCCCCTATACCCGCAAGATGCTCGCCGTATTGCGTTTCCGGCGCATCCCGTACCGGTTCCTGGTTGGGCTTTGGGCGGGACACGAAGGCTTGCCGAGGCCGAAGGTGGACCTGCTGCCCACGTTCTACTTCGACTCCGACGACGGCGTCGAGGCCGTGGTGGATTCGACACCGATAATCCGACGCCTGGAGAACGAATACCTGGGTCGCTCGGTGATTCCCGACGACCCGGCCCTGGCATTCGTCGACTACCTGGTCGAGGACTACGCCGACGAATGGCTCACCAAGGCGATGTTCCACTACCGCTGGCGGTACGAGGCGGACATCGCGCTGGCAGGCGAGATCCTGCCCCGCTGGCGCGATCTGACGGTGGGCGCCAGCGAGATCGCGCCCCGTGCCGAGGCCGTCAGGGAACGGCAGATCGGGCGGCTCTACGTGGTCGGCAGCAACGACGTGACCGGGAGCGTCATCGAGGAGAGCTACCGTCGTCTCCTGGGTCTACTCGACGATCACATCGGCAATGGACCCTTTCTGTTCGGTGGGCGTCCATCCGCCGCCGACTTCGGCCTTTTCGGGCAATTGACTCAGCTCGCGACTTTCGACCCGACGCCGAGAGAACTCACGGCGCGCACGGCGCCACGGGTCCTGGCCTGGGTACAGACGGTCGAGGACCTCTCGGGACTGGAGCCCGCCGAGGTGGATTGGGTTGGCCGCGACGAGGTGCCGGAGACGTTGAGAGCTCTCTTGGTCGAAGTGGGGCGAACCTACGTTCCGGTGATGTTGGCCAATGCGCGGGCCATCGACTCCGGTGCGGATCGCGTCGAAGCGGTAGTCGGGGGCGAGCCTTGGGTTCAGCGTCCGTTCCCCTACCAGGCGAAGTGCCTGCAATGGGTCCGACAGGAGTACGCCCGGCTCGACGGGACAGATCGCGCCTTCGTGGACGGCATGCTAGGCGGCACAGGCTGCGAAACCTTGTTTTGACGATCGGCCGGTTGGCCAGTTTGAGTTCCGGCACCCGTTGGTAGAGGCGCCACAAGGACGCCGCGACCTCGCGGAAAACACCCAAGCGGTGACGGGAGGGAACATCGAACCCGGTCCGAATCCTTTTTGACGCTGCCTCCCCGTTGTCGGATAGTGGCGGTTTGCCCCAGGAGAACATCCCGCCATGCTGAAACCCGTTCAACTCGGACGAAACAGCGGTCTGCGCGTGTCGGAGCTCTGCCTCGGCACCATGAACTTCGGTGAACCCGGCCGAGGCCACCAGGGGGACTGGACGCTGGGCACCGACGAGGCGCGACCGATCTTCCGCGCGGCGCTGGATCATGGTCTTTTCTATTTCGATTGCGCCGACGTGTATGGCATCGGCGCCTGCGAGCGGGTGGTGGGCGCGTTGCTCAACGAACTGGCATCCCGGGACGAGTATGTGCTGGCCACCAAGGTTTCGATGCCCATGGGGCGCGGCGCAAACCAGGGTGGCCTGTCCCGCAAACACATCCTGGAAGGCGTGGACGCGAGCCTGAAACGCTTGGGCCACGACTACGTCGATCAGTTGGTGATCCATCGGCATCCTCACGGCATTCCCGGTCAGGTCCAAGCTCCCATCGAGGAATCCCTCGAGGCGCTCCACGACGTGGTGAAAGCCGGCAAGGTGCTCTACCTCGGCGCATCGTCGATGTTTGCGTGGCAATTCGCCGAACTGCAGATGACGGCCGAGGCGAACGGCTGGACGAAATTCGTTTCGATGCAGAACCACTACAACCTCGTGTACCGCGAGGAGGAACGCGAGATGAATCCGTACTGCGCACACACGGGCGTGGGTTTGACGCCGTGGTCGCCGCTGGCGCGGGGCATCCTTGCAGGCTCCTACAAGGGCGGTTTCGGCTCGGGTTCGACGGATCGCTCGAAAGGCCGGGATCGGGTCCGGACCGAGGGGCTGTACCGAGGTGCCGCCACGTTCGATATTGCCGATCGGGTGGTGGAAGTGGCGGGCAGACTGGGCAAGACACCGGCCCAGATCTCGCTGGCCTGGCTTGCCGGCAAGCCCGAGGTCCAGGCGCCGGTGGTCGGCGTGTCCCGGATCGAACAGTTGGATCAACTGGTCGAGGCGTGCGAACTGACGCTGGACACCGAAATCGTCGACTACTTGGAGGAACTCTACGAGCCGGTGGAGAACCTGCTGTCCACCGGCACGTCCTGACGCCCGTAGAGCGCCGGGGACGACTACTAGCCGATTACGGTCGAGGCGTCCTCCTCGACGACAGTGTGCTCGATGAACCCGATGTTCTCGATCTCGATGCGGACCTCGTCGCCGACCTTCAGCCATTGCGGCGGATTCATCGCAGCCGCGACACCCGAGGAGGTGCCGGTGAATATGACGTCGCCCGGGTCCAGGGTGAACGACTTGGTCAGGTGTTCGACGTGGTCGAAGCAGTCGAAGATCAGGTGCTCGGTGTTCGAGTCCTGCCGGACTTCGTCGTTGACGACCGTGCGGATGCCAAGATTGTGCGGATCGCCGACCTCGTCCGGCGTCACGATCCACGGGCCGAACGGCGCGTGGGTGTCGAACGACTTGCCGATCTGCATGGTCCGGGCCGCCGCCTGCCAGTCGCGCACGCTCACGTCGTTGCCGCAGCAGTAGCCCGCGATGACTTCGTGGGTACGCGCCTTGGGTACGTGTTTCGCACGCTTGCCGACGACGAACGCCAACTCGCCCTCGTAGTCGAGCATGTCCGAAACCGCCGGTTTGTTGATGGACCCGTAGGGGCGGTTCGCGGCGTTGTGCTGCTTGTTGAACCACATCTGGACCTTGGGCGGCTCGGCACCCGTCTCGGCGATGTGATCCGCGTAGTTGAGTCCGATGGCGAGAATCTTCCCGGGCCGCGGTACGGGGGCTTCCAACGTCACATCGGCGACCGGGAAGGCCACGTCGGGTTTGGTTTGCGCTTCCCGTGCCGCCGCCATGGCCTCGTCGCCAGCGGCGAGAAAGGCGATCATGTCGTCGGGCAGACCGGGCGCCACGGCGGGAAGATCGATAACGAGTTCGCCGACGACGACGCCGATGCGCGTGCGCCGGCCGTGGGTGAAGGTGCAGAGCTTCATGCGTATTCCTTGTCTAGCTGTCAGGCCGGGAGCACGGTGTCCAGCCAGGCACTCGCGTAGTGGGCCATCTCCTCGAATACATCGTCGGTTCGGCGAGTGCGCTGCAGCACCTTGTAGCCGTGGTCCGCCGTATCCAGCCAGCTCACCGTGGCGCCTATGCGTTTGGCGACATCGTTCAGCAACTGCGGTTGGGCCATACCGTCCCGGGTGCCGGACAGGAACAGCATGGGTGCCGTTATACCGTCTAGGTGCTCGGCGCGTTTGAGCCCGGGCTTGCGCGGCATGTGCAGGGGAAAGGAGCAGAACACGAGGCCCGCCACATCGAGGCCGCGGTCGACCACCGCATGCGATGCCATGCGTCCGCCGTAGCTGTGTCCACCGACAAGGTGTGGCCCCGGCGATTCGCGTCCTGCGCACTCGAGGGCGGCGGCCACCGTGGCGGTGGAGACGGCTTGGGCATCGACCCGCGAGCGGCCCTGTTCCTTGAAGGGAAAGTTGTAGCGCAGTGTTGCGATGCCGACATCGGCGAACGCAACCGCGATACCCTCCATGCTCCCGTGGGTCATTCCCGCGCCAGCGCCGTGACCCAAGGTCAACGTGGCCCGATGCGTCCCTTGCGCAGGCATGAGCAGTGCTCCGACACTGGTCTCGCCAAGGTCGATGCGGTGCTCTCGCATCATCCGGGAAGCTCTGTAGCCGAGGTGATGATCGAACCGACCAGACCGTACTGGACGGACTCCTCGACGCTCATCCAATAGTCGCGGTCGACGTCCTTCGCGACCCGTTCCACTGGCTGTCCGGTTTCATCGGCGATGATCTGGTTGATTCGCTCCCTCGTCTTCACGATCTCCCGCGCTTGGATCTCGATATCCGAGGCATCGCCACCGAAACCGCCGGCGGGCTGGTGTATCAGGAAGCGCGTGTTGGGCAGGGCGAAACGGTTCTCGCGACCCGTCGCGAGGTATATGTGCGTGGCGATGCTGCCGACCCAGCCCGTGCCAACGGTGCGAACCGTCGGTTTGATGAACCGGATCATGTCGAAGATCGTGTCGCCGGATTCCACGTGACCACCCGGCGAGCCGATGAATACCGTGATGGGATCCCCGCTTTCGAATGACAGGGCGAGAAGTTTCTCGGTCGTGCGCTGGGCGACGTCCTTGTTGATCTCGCCGAAGATCGTCAGGGTTCGGTTCTTGAGCAGCGTGTTTTCCAGGAATGCGAATTGCCGTGCTGCTTCGGCGGCTTCCTTCGCCCCGTCGGGAACGTCGTCGCCCATCGGTCTACCTACCGCAGGAAAGCGCGCCATGTTACCGGAATCGGTCGCGCCGCATAGCGAATCGGTGGCGTTGCCTCGCCGTTGGAATCTCTCCGGCGACGGCGAAGCGTCGCGTGCCTGCCCGTTGGAGAATTCGCGTAAGCGAATTCCCGGGCGACCGCGAAGCGGTCGCGTTCGTATAGGCTGTGCGCCGACGCCGAAGGGAGTTCATACCATGCCGCTCAATCCTGGATACGAGGAGATGCTGCGTCAACTTGACGCCGTTGGTGGCCCCGCCTTGACGGGGATGCCCGTGGAAGCAGGGCGGGAGATGTTCCGGGCGATGCAGACCGACGCTTCGGAGATCGAAGTGGGAACGGTGAGGGACATCGATGCGGGGGGCGTGCCAGCCAGGGTCTACCGTCCCGACGGCAGCGGCCCGTTTCCGGTCGTCATGATGTTCCACGGTGGCGGGTGGGTGATCGGGGACCTCGACACGGCCGATTGCCAGAGCCGCGAAGTCTGTCGGGGCGCCGGCGCGCTCGTTGTCTCGGTCGACTACCGGCTTGCCCCCGAGCACCGGTTTCCCGCCGCCGCGGAGGATTCCTATTCGGCAACGCTTTGGGCTGCGGATAACGCGTCCGTCTACGATGGCGATGCGAGCTCGTTGGCGGTGGCCGGTGACAGCGCCGGCGGCAACCTCGCGGCCGTCGTGGCGCAGATGGCGAGGGATCGACGGGAACCGGCGATTGCCTTTCAACTGCTGGTCTACCCGGTGACGGACGGGGTCAACTTCGACCGGGCGTCGTACCGAGACAATGCGGACGGCTATCTACTCACCGCAGAGGCCATGCATTGGTTCTGGGACCACTACGCGCCGACACCGGATGATCGTCGGCACCCGTACGCGTCCCCGCTATTGGCGGATGATTTGTCGAGGCTGCCGCCGACCTTGGTGATGACCGCCGAGTACGACCCGCTGCGGGACGAGGGCGAGGACTATGCGCGCGCCTTGGCGAGGGCCGGTGTCGACGCCCGGTTCGTCCGGTACGATGGTTTCATCCACGGCTTCTTCGCTCACACGCGCATGATCGACGCCACCCGCGAAGCCATGTCGGATGCGTGTGCAGCGCTGCGCGTCGCGTTCAACGCGAACTGAGGGTGTTCTCAGTCGACGCGAGCCTTCGCCGTCCCTCTCAGGACCTCCACCCCGTTCTGGTTCACGGTGGACACGTCGAGAGCCACGATGCCGTCCGCCACCTCTGTCACGGTGGCGGTGGCGTCCAACGTATCGCCGGGAAACACCTGGTTGGTGAAGCGCACGCCGTATTCGGTCAGCCGTCCGTCGCCGACGTAGTTCGTCAGCATCTTGCCCGTCATGCCCATAGTCAGCATGCCGTGTGCGAAGACACTCGGATAGCCGGCCACCTGGGTGGTGAAGACCTCGTCGGTATGAACCGGGTTGTAGTCGCCGGATGCACCCGCGTACATGACGATCTGGGTGCGCTTTAGGTCTTCGACCAGACGTTCCGCGTGAGTGTCGCCGACGCTGAGTTTGCTTGCTTTCAGTGCCATTTCCCAAGCCCCTCTCAACCTTGATCCACGGGGCGTTCCGTTCGGACGCCGACGCCGATCGCGGTAACGACCAGTTCGCCGTTCAAGTCCCGGTATTCGGTAACCGACTCGCTGAACACCAGTTTGCCGGATCGGCGGCCTTGCTTTTCCCAGGTCTTGCCGGGTCTCGAAGTCGCCGACAGGACATCGCCCGGCCTCATGTGACGGTGGTAGATGAAGCGTTGCTCCGCGTGCAACCCTCCGCCGCCGCCACCACCGCCGCCACCACCGCCGCCGCTCTTGCGATCGCCGCGCGGCTTGGCACCGGAGGGGGCACCGCCGGAGCCGAACCACCCGTCCCCGTCGATCTTCGGTCGGAGGCCGTGGTTCGGGTCGAACTGCGCACTCGCCTGGACGAACGTCGGCGGCGCGATGATCCCGCCAGGCTCGGTGCTCTTCGCGTACTCGTCGTCGTGGTAGATCGGATTGCCGTCCCCGACGGAACGGGCGAACATCATGATGTGACTCGCCTCCACCGGAAATTTCTCTACAGCCATCATTTCCCCTCAATATATTCCGTAACGCCGGCCCCTCGGGCCGGCTGAGTTGGGGTGCTAGCCCCGATGAACTAAGTTAGCAAAGACGCAACCTCCCGGTAAGACCGTCGTGAGCGACAGGCCCGCGCTCGACGCCAACCGCTTGAATCGCCGACCGACAGCATTGGGTTTTTTGTGTGCGAACGCGCCCGCGCGCCTGTTTCGGGAATCCCTTATATGCAACCCTCTACTTCGTCGCTGCAATGACGACGAAGCCATACGGTCCTGCACCCGGACACAGCTGTCCGGCGGGCGAGGTGGACGGTTTGTGGAGTCTTTGACCACCGGACGCAAGTGAACGAACCAGCCACCGACGATGGCGAATACCCAACGTCGACCATTGCCAAGGCGATCATGGATGCCGCCTTGGACGGTATCATTGTGGCCGACGAGCAGGGCATCATTCGATCCTTCAATCTCGCGGCGCAGCGGCTGTTCGGGTACTCCGAAGCCGAGGCCCTCGGCCAACCGAACGGTCTGCTGATGCCGGAACCGCATCGATCCCAGCACCCGCGATACATCGGGCGTTATCTCGAGACGGGCGACAAACACATCATCGGGGTCGGTCGGGAGGTGGAAGCACTGCGCGGCGACGGTGAGCTTGTGCCGATCTATCTGGTTGTCAACGAATTCGACTCGCCGGTGGGCCGCTGTTTCGCGGCGGTGCTGCACGACGTATCCGCCGAGGTCGAAGCTCGGGTTCTGCGTGATCGCCTGGAGCGGGCCGAACGGCTGGGTGCCATGGCCGAAATGACGGCTGCGGTCGCCCATGAAATGAACCAGCCGCTCTCGGCCCTCGCGGTCTATGCCCAGGTGGCCCGGGAACTCGCGGATTCGGGCTCCGCGGAGCCGAAGCTCGTCTCGGCGTTGGAGAACATCATCGAGCAGACCCGGCGAGCGGGTTTGGCGGTGGAGCGGGTCCGGCGCCTGTTCCAAGGCGGCGAACTCAGTTTCGAGATAGCCGACGTCAACACGCTGGTCGCGGAAACGGTCGAGCTGGCCCGTACCGATGCGTCGCCCCAGGGAGTGATGATCGAGTTCTCCCCGGGTGCGGACCTGCCTACGCTGCGCTGCGATCCGGTTCAGATTCAGCAGGTTCTCCGGAACCTCTTCAGCAACGCCATCGAGGCCATGGCGGAGATCGAGTGCGGGAACGGCCGGACGATACGGGTCGCGACCTGGCCCGACGGCGATACAGTCCATGTCGCGGTGCGGGACAGCGGCAAGGGCATCGATGCCCAAGCTGTCGACGAAATTTTCGAGCCGTTCCGGTCGAGCAAGAAGGACAGCCTGGGCATCGGGCTAGCCATCAGTCGAACCATCGTTCTCAATCACGGCGGGAGGCTCCATGGCGAGAATGTCGTGGACGGCGACGGGGCGACGATTGGTGCGAGTTTCGGTTTCACTTTGCCGGTCTAGACCAACGATGGACGAAGCCGAAGCCAAGACCACCGACCCCACCGTGTTCGTCGTCGACGACGACGACGCGATGAGGGACGCAGTGTCCGCGCTCATGCGAAACACCGGCATCGCCTGCCGAACGTATTCGAGCGCCCAGGCGTTTCTCGACGCGCTTGCGGACATCGGGCGGGACGTCGGCGGTTGCCTGGTATTGGATATCCGGATGCCGGGTATGGACGGATTGGAGCTGCAGGACGCGCTGATCCGAATAGGCGTCGACTTGCCGATCGTATTTGTCTCTCGCTACGGGGACATACCCACGGCGGTGCGCGCGATGAAGAGCGGAGCGACTGATTTCCTGTCGTTGCCGGCGGAGGGCAAGGTGCTGCGCGACCGGATTGCCGCAGCACTCGACGCGGACGTTGATAGACGCGAGCGCCGCCGGCAGCTCGCAGAACTTCGCACGCGTGCCACGACCCTGTCGCCCCGCGAGACGGAGGTCTTCGAGCGGGTGGCAACGGGCCAGGCGAACAAAGCGATAGCCATCGACCTCGGCATCAGCGAACGCACCGTGGAGATCCACCGCAGCCGGGTCATGAGAAAGATGATGGCGTACAACCTGGCCGAACTCGTGCGGATGAAGATTTCTCTCGACGCGCGGATCTAGCGCTCTACGCCGGGGGAACACGGAGCAAGCGGAGGCGGCGGGGCATTGTCCGTCGCAGGCCCGCGAGGCCCCCGCAACGCTGCTAGCGACCCTTGAACACCGGCTTGCGCTTGCCGAGAAAGGCCCTGATGCCCTCGTGCTTGTCCTCGGTCTGCACGAGCGCACCCTGTGCGTATTTCTCGAACATCAGCGCACCCGCCATGCTGGCTTCCATCCCGAAGTGCACCATGGCTTTCATCGTACGCGGCACGAACGGCGCAAAGCTGGCGAGGTGCTCCGACATGCGTCGTACTTGTGGAATCAGCTCTTCGGGTTCGACGAGACGAGTTACCAGGCCTATGGAAAGGGCCGTCGTGGCATCGATGGGCTCGCCCATCAGCATCATTTCCATCGCCCACGCCCGGCCGATCAACCGGGGTAGCCGTGCCGTGGCGCCGCCGCCGGGAATGATGCCCAGTTTGCCTTCGGGTGTGGCGAACTGGGATCTGGAGGTCGCGATCCGAAGATCGCAGCCCAATGCGACCTCGAGCCCTCCGCCCATGCAAAAGCCGTCGATGGCTGCGATGGTCGGCTTGGGCGTCCGTTCGAGTTGCTCCGCCAAGCCCTGGACGATCGGTTCGAGAGCCTTCTGAAGATCGCGGTCGAGGACCTCCGAAAGGTCGGAGCCCGATGCGAACGACCGCCCGCCCGCCCCGGTGATTGCGATGACCTTGACGTCGTCCTTCTCGGCTGAATCGGCGACGGCCTGTTGCAGCTCGCGTAGCGTGGCGAGCGAGATGGCGTTGTGCTTCTCCGGTCGATTGATCGTCACAAGCGCGAGCGGACCTTCGGCCTCGTATCGGATCTCGCGATAGCTCACAACGGCGTTTCCTCAAGATCGGCGCCGCAAGTTTGACACGATTCGCCGCGGATGGGCCGGTCGGTCGAATGATGGATGTCGGCGAAGTCCGTGGACAGCGGCAGGGGCGCTCGACTCGTACGGATGGAACAAGACAAATCCCGGGGCCCTCGGCGAGGTGCCCCGGGAGGTTGGAACGCAGATCCGGAGAGGGGATCGGGATGGTTCCGGCGCATCGGCTATCCGACGATGCGCGGGGACTACCCTACTCCCCGGCGTGTTACGGTTTGATTTCCCTAGGAGCCCGGGATCGTGTCATTTTGTTACGTTTCCGGGTGGTGGCGGCGACCGAGGGGCGGGCACCGTGACCTCGGCAACGGTTCCACCGCTGTCGCCACTTCGCAGCCGGATCCGCCAGCCGTGGGCGTCGCAGAGTTGCGCGACGATCGCGAGACCCAGGCCGCTTCCACCGGTCGCGCGGCTGCGCGAACCCTCTAGCCGGTAGAAGGGCTGGAAGACCTTCTCGCGGTCCTCGGGCGGGATCCCGGGACCGTCGTCGATCACCTGCAAGACGAGATCCCCGTCGTAGTCAACGGCCAATCGTGCGCCGTTCCCGTGCTGCCGGGCATTGCGGATCAGGTTCGCGACGACACGCTGGAAGGCGCCGGTGGCGATCTCGACGGGTTGCGGTGGCGTTCCGCGCCAGTCGATGTCGAGGTCCTCGTCCACGGTTCGCAAAACGGTCTCCAGATAGACCCGAAAGTCGACTTGGCTCGGTGCCTCGCCGGCACCGCGCGAGAACCGCAGGGCATCGGCGATCAACTCCTCCATGGCGGCCAGGTTCCGTTCGAAGCGCTCCACGAGCTTCCCGTCCACGCTGGAGGGAAGCATCTCCAGGGCGAATCGCATGCGTGTCAACGGCGTGCGCAGGTCGTGGGAGATTCCGGCCAGCAGCGTGGTGCGGTTGGACAGCAACTCGGTGACGTTCCTCGCCATGGCATTGAAGCTGGCTGCCAAGGTCACGAGTTCCTCGGGACCTTCTTCGGGCAGCGGCTGGAAGCCCTCGGCACCTCTAAACGCCTCGACGGCCTTGGCTGCGCGTGTCAGCGGCTGGGCGACGCGGCGGAAGATGAGACCCGACGTCAGCGGCACGATTAACGCACCGAACAGCACGATGACGAAACCCACGTACACGGGTTCGATGTCCTGGCGTTTAGGCGAAATCCCGACCTGCATCAGGTAACCGCCCATGGGCACGTTCGCCCACAACAGGTCGTTGCTCTCCATCAGCCTCACGCGCCCGTCGAGGCGTTCGCTGAGCTTCGACGCCAGGAGGTCGTAGTAGCGGTTGCCCTCCTCGACGTAGGGCAGGTCCCGGGTCTCGGCGGAGACGACCAGGTCGTGGTTCCAGAGCATTTCGATCTCGAACGCAGGTCGCCGCGCGGCATCGAGTTCCACCCACGTCTTGGCCGACAACACGATCAAACCCGCTTCGTCGTCGGCGGAACGGTCCTCGATCGGCAGGATGACGAATACCATCAAGGCGATTATCGACGTCAATGCAATCGCCGCAGCGGAGATGCCAAGGACCAGGTTGGCCCGCGCCAGCAGGGAAGACGGCGACGTTCGTCGCGAGCGAGCGCCCTGGATTCCCCTCAAAGCACGTCCGGGCAAAACATGTAGCCTTTGCCCCATATGGTGCGGATGAACACGGGCGAAGAGGGATCGGGCTCGATCTTGCTGCGCAGCCGCGTGATCCGAACATCGATGCTACGGTCGAACGGAGACCGTTCGGCACCGGTTAGCAGGTCCAGGATGCGGTCCCGGTCGAGCACCTGGTTCGGGTGGCGAACCAGGATGCCCAACAGGTCGAACTCGCCGGAGGTAAGCGGCACCGTCGTGCCGTCCCGCGTCAGCAGGTGGGCATTGAGGTCGAGCCTGAAGTCGCCGAACTCCACCACTCGCGCCAACGGGCCAACGGTTCCGGATCCCCGAACCCGCCGCAGCACGGCGCGAACCCGGGCGAGGAGTTCACGCGGATTGAACGGCTTGCCGATGTAGTCGTCGGCTCCGACTTCCAGCCCCACGATTCGGTCAATTTCCTCACCCTGGGCCGAAACGATGATGATTGGCACGTCGGTGGTTTGCTTCAGTCTCTTCGCGATGTCCAGGCCGTCTTCGCCCGGCAGCATCAAGTCGAGGATTACGAGGTCGACCCCGCCCGCCGCGAAGGCGTGGTCCATGGCGCGACCGTCGCCGACGGCGACGATCTCGTAGCCCTGTTTGCTCAGGTAGGCGGTGATGAGTTCCCTAAGCTCGGGGTCGTCATCGACGACGAGCAGCTTGGCTCCGTCACTCACCGGGGCTACTCGCTCGGTTTGGAGGGGTCCTCGGATCGCAGCTTCGGTGTCGAGACATCCTCGGTTTCCTCGGCTTGGGACTGGACTCCCGTACCGTACCCCTTTGTTGCATCGGCGCCTTCTTCGTCTGCCGGCGATGCTCCGCCCGGGTTGCGGGCTCGCGGGGGCTCTTGATCCGGGTCGCCGACCTTGCTGACGACCCGGCCGAAACGGTCGTCCTTGTCAACCGGAATCCGCGGCCCCTCGCCCTTGGCGGACATTCTCTTGCGTACCTCGGTGAGGAACCAGCGGCGTTGGTCACGGTCGAGATCCTCGAAGGTGCCAGCCAGCGTACCCAACTGCTCATTGCTCAGCTTCGAGTACGGGTTGCCGGTGTCGAGACCGATCCCGACGCGGGGGTCGGACTTGGTCGCGGGGGGTTCGTTCGCCCACGACAACAGGGTCGCGAGCACGACGATCGCCGCCGCACAGGTATGGTGCGCGGTGGGATGGGCCGCCCTCGATAGGTTGCCGCCGCCGATTGCCATGGGCCGGACGCTTAAGCATCTAAATCGTCTTCGTGGCAAGTTTCACGCAAAACGGCCGGCGTGGCCAAGCCGCGCCCGGTATCAAAATGTAACGGGTTTCTGCCGCGCACGAGAAGGGGAATTCCGCAGCACGGCACCGACGCGGGTCGGTGCCGTGGCGAGTCATGTGGGGGGCAAAGACCCGTCGCCGGGTCAGGGCGACGGGTCTTGCAAGGCTCTAGGCCCGTTCGAAGAGCCCTGCTGCGCCTTGGCCGCCGCCGATGCACATGGTGACGACGCCGTAACGCTCCTGGCGACGCTCAAGCTCGCGCAGGATCGTCCCGGTGCAACGCGAACCGGTCATCCCGAACGGGTGGCCGATGGAGATGCTGCCGCCGTTGACGTTGTACTTCTCGTTGTCGAGATCCAACTCGTTGCGGCAGTAGACGCACTGCGACGCGAACGCCTCGTTGAGCTCCCACAGGTCGATGTCCTCCTTGCGCAAGCCGGCGTTCTCCAGCATACGGGGAATCGCGAAGACCGGTCCGATGCCCATCTCGTCGGGTTCGCAGGCCGCGACTGTGAAGCCTCGGTAGACGCCCATCGGCTCGACGCCGAGTTGGTTGGCGCGCTCCGCGCTCATCAGCAAGGTCATCGACGCGCCGTCGGAGAGTTGCGAGGCGTTGCCAGCGGTCACCGTGCCGTCCTCCTCGAAGGCTGGCGGCAGCCCGGCGAGCCCCTCGATGGTCGAGTTCGGTCGGTTGCACTCGTCGCGGTCGACCGTGACCTCCTCGAAGCTCTCTTCGCCCGTTTGCTTGTCGACCTTCTTCATGGTGACGGTCATCGGGACGATTTCATCGTTAATCCAGCCGGAGGACTGCGCGTTGGCATAGCGCAACTGGCTCTGCAGCGCGTACTCGTCCTGCATGTCCCGGGTCACCTGGTAGCGCCGGGCAACGACTTCCGCGGTGTTGCCCATGGCCATGAAGATCTGGGGCTTCTCGTCGAGCAGCCGCTGGTTGCGCTTCGACTTGCCGGGCTGCTGGCGAGCGCCCATCGAGATCGAGTCGACGCCGCCGGCCATGGCGATTTCCGTCTGGCCCGAGGCGATCTGGTTCGACGCAATGGCGATTGACTGAAGCCCGGATGAGCAGAACCGGTTGATGGTCATGCCCGCCGTGGTGATCGGCAACTTGGACAGCACGACCGCCAATCGGGCCAGGTTGCCGTCCTGCTCGCCGGTGTGGTTGGCGGCGCCGACCACGACGTCTTCGACCTCCTCCGGCGTGACCTTCGGATTCCGCTCCAGCAGCGAATCGATCAGGTGGGCCAGCATGTCATCGGAACGCGTCAGGTTGAAGCTGCCGCGGTGGGCTTTGGCAAGGCCCGTGCGGACACTGTCTACAACAACGACATCTCGTACGGCCATTCGAATCTCTCCCCTAGTAGGTAAATGTCGGCCTTCACGACCCACTCGGGCCGCAAGATCGTTCAGTCTATCGCAAAAGCGCGGGTGGGGTTCAAGCGGCGGGTGACGTGACGTCCGGGTGTACGACAAATCGTTGGTGAGCGGGCGCCAACGTCGTCATGCGGCGATCCCGAGGCGCTGGTCCCAGTAGTCGTCGAGCCAGCCACTCAGATTCGCGCACCGGACCCAGAGCACCGGATTGGCGCCGGCGACCGACCAGCGCATGCCGGTGCACTTCAGGCGCCGACCGACCACCGTCTTGCAGGCCGCCTCGGCCCGGCCCGAGCCGATCGGCAGGCCGCGGGCGAGGTGCTCGTCGTAGCGCATCTGCCCGCGTCTTGCGGCGACGTAGTCGGCCCGATTACGCTTTTTCCAAATCGAACATGTGACGGAGTGCAAGACTCCGGAGCTGTTCAAAGTGGACATGCAGCGGCTGAATAACCAACTCAGGAGACCAATACGATGACCTACAGAAACCTCGCCACGCCCCTGGTGTTGGCATTCGCGATCACGGTCACAGTTCTACCCACGAGTTCGTACCTTCCCGGGGATGCGGCGACAGTGGTAACCGATCAGATCGGCGCCACGGCGCTCGCGACGCACGGTAGTATGACCTGTTGGGAGGCCGACGCTGCGTTGAACTCTGCTCAATCGAATCTGTATTGGATAACTAGCGTGTGCGGTAGGCCTGACGCCCCTCCGATGTGCGGCATCATGATTGATCAAGCCCAGCGGGAGGTCGTTGATGCGATGCTCGCCAGGCTGCACGCGTGCGGTTTCTGAACGCGACCCTGAACTGAAGAGTCCCACGAAGGGTGTAGACGGATGTGTCGTTCCCGCGTGATCGTTCTGGTGGCGCTGACGGTTGGCGGCGGGTTTGCAGCGGGAGAGCCGCCGCCGGTGTCCGCGTATTCGCATCCGCCCGAGATCGACCACGTGCGGCTGTCCCCCGACGGCGACCGGATCCTGATGCTGCGTCCCGTGGACGGAGTACGGCAACTGTTCGTAACCGACGTCGAGACCGGGCACACGGTCCTCGCGGTCGAAATCGACGCCGAGGACCATATCCTCCGCGGGTGCGAGTGGGCCACGAACGACCGCGCGGTGTGCCGGGCGTTCGTTTTCCCGCCGACTTCCAATCCGTTCGTGGAGCGACCCGGCGGCGGGGTGTTTCACCACATGTACCTTGCACGTCTGTTCGCCGTGGACCACGACGGCGTCCAGGGAGTCAACCTCGTCCCCGAACGGCGGGGTGGGCCTCACTTGGTGGACGAGTGGGTACATCAGGTCGTCGGCTACCTGCACGATGACCCGGACCACATTCTCGTCGCCGTGCCGCGCCGGCACACATACGACAAGGAAGTCTACCGGCAGAACATCCATCGAAACCGGTGGACTGCCGTGGTTGGTACGCAGGAGGGCATTACCAAGTGGACTGCCGATCGGACGGGGGAAAGGCTCATCGGCGTAGGAGCCTACTGGTTGTCGCGACCGGAGGAAGGGCCGACGGTCGCCGTGGTCGACCCCGGCGGCGAAGTCCGGCGCGTGGACACGAAACGCCTGTCGGGCCCGGAGCGCGCCTGGATGCCGCGCGTCGTCGGCTTTTCGAACGACGGGTCGTCGGCCTATGTCGAAGCCCGGGTCGACGGCGCCGACCGGGCCGGGCTTTGGGAGATGGACGCGTCCACGCTGCTGCCCCGGCGCCTGATCGCCGATGACCCGCGCTACGACATCCTGACGACGGCCGTCGAGGGACGGGACTGCGGCATCGTCGGGTTCGCGCACCATCGCACCGAGAAGGTCTTTACCTGGCTCGATCCGGCCTTCGGCGAGATGATTCGCCGGCTTGACGAAGCGATACCGGGCGAGATCCGATCCGTGCCGTCGATTAACGCGGACTGCGGCCGGGTGGTGGTCGCGACGCTGGGCGGGGGGCGCAGCAAGACCTACTACCTGCACGACCGGGACGAGGGCTGGACGCGCCGTCTCGGCGGCCAGTATCCGGCTCTTGACGGCGCATGGGTCATGGAGCAGGAGCGTACCGGCTACCGGGCGGCGGACGGGACCGAGCTGGCGGCGACGCTGACGCTGCCGCTGCGGCGGGGTTCGGAACGGTTGCCGCTGGTGGTGTTGACCCGGGGGGGAGCGCCGCCGCACGACGCGCTCCGGTTCGACCCGTGGCCGCATTTTCTGGCCGGTCGCGGATACGCCGTGCTTGAGCCGGAGTTCCGGGGCACGCCCGGGCGGGGGATTGACTTCCAGACGGCGGGTTTCCGGGACTGGTCCGCGACGATGCAGGGCGACGTCTGGGACGGGGTGGACTGGCTCGTCGCCGACGGGCTCGTCGACGGGGATCGCGTGTGCTTCATGGGCCGTGGCCGCGGTGCCCGATGGGGGCTTACCGGAGCGTTCGCCAACACGCGGACCCGTTGCGCCGTCGTGTTCGTGGCGGAGGAGGCCGCCTTCAGGGACTCCTGGGATTTGCAGGGCAGTCACGACCTCTACGCCGCGCGTCTGTCGTCGTGGTGGACGGGAACCTGGGAGAAGTTCGGCAGGTTTTGGGACCTCGACGGCTACTTGTCGACGGCGACCGGGTGGTCGCGGCAAGGATGGCGGCAGACGGTTCGGTCGCCCCTGACGGGCGCGGAGCACCCGGGTTTTCCAATACTCGTCTCGAGGGATGCCGACCGGCATCGCGTCCACGAGCGGCAGACGGGGCAATTCCGGTCGCAGTTGAAGTCCATTGTCGGGAATGGGACACGCAGGGCGCAACTGGGCGGGGCGCACGAGGAGGCGTTTCTCGAACAAGCCGAAAAACT
>JAPOYW010000183.1:428-2000 GCA_026706425.1 Gammaproteobacteria bacterium | reverse complement strand
GGTTGAGCACCCGTGGACAGCCAGTAGTCCACGCGCCCGAGGTTGATTCGAAGCTCTTCCTCCTGACCCCTTGCCACCGGGTTGTAGAACCCCACCCGCTCGATGAAGCGGCCGTCCCGTTTGGCGGATCGCTCCGCGACCGTGACGTGGTAGAAGGGTTTCTTCTTGCCCCCGTGGCGCGCCAGCCGGATAGTGACCACGTTCGGCACCTCAAGAATCAAAGGCGCGCGATTCTATCAGGCACGTCGCCCAACGCAACTCGGACTGCTGGCCGACCTCTCTACCGACGCCGCCGTCGCGCCACCGGCGGCCGGCCCCGGTTCCCGGCCCGGGCGGCGTTCTCGGCAGCCGCCAACCCCCGCATCATGCGGTCCATGCCGCCCTTGCGGGTCACCTTGCGCATTACCTTCTGCATCTGCTTGTGCTGTTTCAAGAGCTGGTTCACGTCCTGGATGCGCGTGCCGCTGCCGTTGGCGATGCGGCGCTTGCGCGAACCGTTGATGATGTCGGGGAAGTGGCGCTCCTGGGGCGTCATGGAGTCGATGATGACCTCCATTCGCCGATACAGTGCGCCGTCCAATTGCGCCTGGGCACGCGGCGGTAGCAGACCCATTCCGGGAAGGCGGTCCATGAGACCCTCCATGCCGCCCATGTCGCCCATCTGCTGGAGTTGGTCGCGGAAGTCCGTGAGGTCGAACCTCCGGCCTTTCTGGATCTTGCGCGCCAAACGGGTCGCCTTCTTCTTGTCGACCCTGCGTTCCGCCTCCTCGATCAGGCCGACGACGTCGCCCATGCCGAGAATGCGCGATGCGATCCGGTCCGGGTGAAAGGCTTCCAAGGCGTCGGTCTTCTCGCCGACCGCCAGGAACTTGATCGGCTTGCCGGTCACCGCGCGTACCGACAACGCCGCGCCGCCCCGGGCGTCGCCGTCGGCCTTGGCAAGCACCACGCCGGTCAGCGGCAGCGCCTCCTGGAACGCCTTGGCCGTCACGGCGGCGTCCTGACCGGTCATGGCGTCGACCACGAAGAGCGTTTCCACCGGATCGAGCACCCGGTGGATCGCCGCCACTTCCGCCATCATTTCCTCGTCGATGGCTAGTCGGCCGGCCGTGTCGACGATCAACACGTCGTCGAGATCCTTCTTGGCGTCGGCAAGCGCAAGTTTCGAAATCGCGACGGGCTTCTCATCCGTGCTGCTCGGGATGAACCGGGCACCGGCTTCCGCGGCCAAGGTCTCGAGTTGCTCGATCGCGGCGGGACGGTAGACATCGGCGCTCACGACTGCCACCCGTTTGCGTTCCCGCTCCTTCAGATACCGAGCGAGCTTGGCCACCGTGGCGGTCTTGCCCGCGCCCTGCAGGCCCGCCACCAGGACGACGGCGGGGGGCGTCGTCGAAAGGTCGAGGGCGTCGTTGGCCTCGCCCATCAACCGGGTCAGCTCCTCCTGGACGATCTTGACGAACGCCTGGCCGGCATCCAGCGATGCCGACACGTCGCTGCCGATCGCACGCTGCTGAACGTCCGCGGATGACGCGGGGACCACCGAGAGCGCAACGTCGGCTTCGAGCAGGG
>JAPOYW010000183.1:0-396 GCA_026706425.1 Gammaproteobacteria bacterium | reverse complement strand
GCGATGCCGACACGTCGCTGCCGATCGCACGCTGCTGAACGTCCGCGGTGAACGATCGCACCACCGAGAGCGCAACGTCGGCTTCGAGCAGGGCGAGACGCACCTGGCGCACGGAGTCGCGGATGTTGTCCTCGGTCAAACGCCCGCGTCCGGCAACCGCACGCAGGGTCTTCGTCAAGCGTTCGCTCAAGCTCTCGAACATGGCCTAGGGAGTTGCGGGAGAGATGTGGGGATTGTCGCGCACACCGGGGCGCTGTGCCACACTCGAACCCATACCGCCGCACCGGAGATTTGCCGCGTCGATAGTCCAAGCATCGCGGTGGTAGAAGCGACGCTCTCGCAAGATAGGAGGGAACATGACCACCTTGAACACCGCACACAGCCATCGCCGTTTCG
>JAPOYW010000410.1:14959-19753 GCA_026706425.1 Gammaproteobacteria bacterium | reverse complement strand
TCGCCTGAAAAAACTTGACTCAGGTGTAAACTTGCGCCCCGCTCAAGGAATCTAGTGGATCTGACGTCGAAAGGGTTGTAGACAGAGTAGTACGTCCCGTTGTCGTACCGCGCCTCCGTTTCTGTGTCGAAAATGATCTGATGGTTGGAGGTGTCCGTTCGCTGCTTGCTCGCAAGCCCGCGTTTGCGGACGCAGTCTTCCATTCGCTCGACCTTTTCCTCCACCTCTTCGACTGCGTTGTCGAAAGCTTCCGCGACCAGGGCGGCAAGTTCGAAGTCGGTCATCTCCGCGCCATCCTCCCCGGGAGCCTCGGGCGTCTCCCTGACCAACCCTGCCCGCTGGCCTCTTCCGAAGAGTTCCTCTGCAGCCTCCCTGCTCATGGTCAAGGTGCCGCTGGTCCGCGTGGCGACGACGATCACATCGGGGTCGTGCGGCCCGCCGTGATCAGCATGGGCGTGACCACCAAGATGCCCTGACAAGCCAGTCAGGGGTGTCAGTGTAGCGGCGGGCAGGACCAAACAGGCAACTGCCAACAGAATGGCAAGGCAGCTACGAGCCCCCACGGGCTAAGGAAGGTCCATGACTCTCGTTTCGCGTTAGTCTTCGGCATTCCGGCAACCCCAAGGAGGCAAACGCTAAGTATCGGCTTCTTATCACCATCGTCCCTGATGGGTCAACATCAGCCTCGCGCCTTCCTTGCGGAGGCAAACGAGATCGAGGACACGTCTGCAAGTGGCAACGCGGTAATCCCGTCCGTTAGCGGATAGCGTACCGCCCCGGGATACACGACCCAAAGATGCCGAAGCCCGAGGTCGGCCTTGGTGGTGTGCATGGCCTTGGTCGTTTTGGGCGCATCCGTGCACTTGAACTCGAAACCCCAGCGTCCGCCGCGACGCAGCAGCAGCAGATCGAGTTCGGCACCTCGCTGCGTGGCATAGAAATACGCGTCGCGGTCACCATGGGCGATCAGTGTCTGCTGCAGCGCGAAGCCTTCCCAACTCGCGCCGTAACGCGGGTGCACAGGCAGCTCGGCCGGATCCTCCAAGCCTAAGAGGTAGTGCAACACGCCGCTGTCCCGGAGATAGATCTTCGGCGATTTGACAAGCCGCTTGCCGAGGTTCTCGAACCAAGGCGGCAGGACGCGAACCATGAACGTACCCGAAAGAAGGTCTCGGTAGTGGTTGACCGCCGCCGGGCCAGCATCCATGGAGCGGCCCAATTCGGCGGCGTTCCATACCTGGCCGTGAAAGTGCGCGAGCATGCGCCAGAACCGCCCAATCGCAGCTGACGACACCCGTGACCCGAGGCCGGGGATGTCCCGCTCCAGGAACGTCTGCGTGAACGACTGCATCCACCGGGTCCAAGCTGAAGGGGAGGAGGCCAGCCACGCACGCGGGAAACCGCCACGCATCCAGAGTCGCTGCTGGTGCTCTTTGCCCACCTCGGCGAGGGAAAACCCAGGTACATCGACAAACAGGATCCTACCCGCCAATGTCTCCGAAACACCCTTGACCAGATCCAGAGAAGCGCTGCCGAGGA
This sequence comes from Gammaproteobacteria bacterium, assembly GCA_026706425.1. GTDB lineage: Bacteria > Pseudomonadota > Gammaproteobacteria > Pseudomonadales > Azotimanducaceae > VXYL01. Next base: position 18,214 of record JAPOYW010000410.1, on the reverse strand, counting down.
GCAAGAACACGGCCTTGCGCTCACGGTCGTCACAGATCGGGCGCAACACCTCGAACAGTGTCGGCATGCGTTGCACCTCGTCAATCACCACCAAGCCGGTATTGCCGCGCAGTATTGCCTCGGGCGTCTGCGTCAACGCCTGCCGTACCGCCGAGACTTCCAGATCAAGGACCCTCGACGGTCCCTGCCATGACGCTACCAACCGCTGCGCCAACGTCGTCTTGCCAACCTGACGGGCTCCAAGCAAGGCGACGACGGGAGCTTCGTGCAGCCCGCTCGAAACCTTGGCCAGCAAGTCGCTCCGGTCAATCAATTGTTGCATATCGTCGTTTTATTCGTCGATATTCAACAATAATTGGCGAACTATCCCCCGTCAACCGACGGGACCGACGGTGCGGCGACGCTCACTCCACAAGTCGCCGAAGCGCTTGCAGCAGTTCCATTTCCATGGGTTCGTCGTACCCGTCCCGTCGCGCTGCGCCGACAGCGGCTTGGTATTGCGCGATCGAAATCGCCAATCCGGCGACCTGGATTCGGACGTCCCTCTCAAGCTCCTTGATGCGCCGTTCCATGGAATTGATCTCGTCATTCAGAGCCTTCCGTTCCTCGTCGTCGAGATCGTCCGAGCGAATAGACTCCCTATGGTCCGCGATGTCGGACTCGAGTTGCTCGATTTCCGCTCGCGCGGATTCGATGGCGTCGTTGCTGGTGCGCAGTTCCGTCAGCGACACGTGGACCGCGCGTCCCAAGTCGTAGCCCCGACGAAACCCCGGCTCAAGCGCGGCGGGACAGACCAGTCGGTCGGGGGCGCCGTTGCGGCCTTCGCGATAGCCGTTGCTCTCGGTGCAGTACACGACGAGTCCCCGTTCCCGTCCTTCGATGTAGGCCCGGGAGTCGGGGACCACATCGTACTTCGCGCAGTCACGCCGGTACCGGTTGAGTTCGGACAGCGGCAGTCCCGATTGCCCATCGGTCTCGCCGAGCACGCCCCAGTCAACAGTTAGGCAGTCTTCCTCCGACAAGGTCGCGCAGCTCTGCAAGGCGAATACAACGACCATCGCTGCGACGGCCAGCCCCGACAGGGCAAGGCCCAGCGGGGCCGCCGAGTGACCGGACTCAAGGCGTGCATTCACATCGGCCACCATAGCAGATTAGGCTTGGGCCACCCGTCGATATGCCAGGTCCAATACGCGCCGCCCGCTGGCGAGACCCTTGGCTTCGAAAGGGGTCACCGGTCGTTCGGCCCGCGACACCACGCCACCCGCTAGACTCGGTTCTGCGTTCAGGACTTCGAGCATCTGGGCCGCGTAGACCTCCCAGTCGGTCGCGAGGTGCAAAGTCCCATCGACCTCGAGGCACGCAGCCGCGGCTACCGCGAAGTCGGCATTGACGAGGCGCCGCTTGTGGTGCCGTTTCTTCGGCCACGGGTCCGGGAAAAACGCGCTGAGCCGATGGACCGTTCCCGGGTCGAGACGGCGCAGAAAGCTCAGCACCTCGGTATCGGCGATGCGCACGTTGGCGATCTCGTCGCGTGCGCAGACGAGCATAAGGGCACCGAATCCGGGCCGGTAGACGTCGACGCCCAGGCAGTTCCAGGTCGGGTGGGATGCGGCGAGTTCGGCCAACGCGGCGCCGTTGCCGAAACAGGTCTCGATGGCCAACGGCCCGTCGCGTCCGAAAGCCTTCCGCCAGAAAGCCGAGCCAATCGCGATATCGGGAAAATCGACCATGTAGCGAGCCGACAGCTCGTCGAGTGCGCGGGCCTGCGCTCTCGTCAGTCGTCCTCGGCGACGAAGATAGGCTTGCTGCGGCGCGGTTGCCCGGGTCAAGCCGCTTCGGCGACCTCCATGTGCTTGCGGAGCTTCTTCATCGCGTTCTGCTCGAGTTGGCGGATGCGTTCCGCCGAGACGCCGTAGCGGTGCGCGAGTTCGGTCAGGGTTTCCTTGTCGTCGCGCAGCCAGCGCGACTCGACGATGTCCCGGCTGCGTTCGTCCAAGGTCCTGATGGCTTGTGCCAAGTGCGCCGACGCGGCCCGCGAGGCGTCCTCCTCGGCGACGATGTCCACGGGGTCTGACTTCGTGTCTTCCAGGTAGAACGCGGGTGCCGGGGGGGATTCGCCGGCATCGTCGTCGGGGTGGCCGTCGAAGGCCACGTCCCGGGACGCGAGCCGTCCCTCCATCTGCGTGACCGTGGCGGGCGGTACGCCGAGATCGTGGGCGATGGCCCGGGTCTCGGCGTCGTTCAACCAGCCGAGCTTGTTCTTCTTGCTGCGCAGGTTGAAGAAGAGCTTGCGCTGCGCCTTGGTGGTTGCGACCTTGACGATGCGCCAGTTGCGGAGGATGAACTCGTGCATCTCCGCACGGATCCAGTGCACGGCGAAGGACACCAGTCGGACGGCAACTTCCGGATCGAACCGCCGAACGGCCTTCATGAGACCGATATTGCCTTCCTGGATGAGGTCGGCCTGGGACAACCCGTAGCCACCGTAGCTGCGCGCGAGATGCACGACGAAGCGCATGTGGCAGAGCACGAGTTCCCGTGCCGCCTCCAGATCGTGTTCGTAGTAGAAACGTCGGGTGAGCGCACGTTCTTCCTCGGCGCTCAATACGGGAAACGCATTGATGGTCTGGATATAGGCTTCCAAGTCGCGGCCCGGCGACAGGCTCGCTAGCGAAAGTACGTTGGTGCTCATATCGTCCCTCCGTTACCTAGTGAGTCCACGTCATCTTCTTGCGAGGGGCAAGCCCCTCGCGCTCCCCGGCTGAAGGCTCTCCACGATGCCGCGAACGCTACCTTTGGTAACACTTAGACCGGATATTAGCACTCTTGTTCCGAGAGTGCTAACTGCCCGGCCGATCGCCTCTTAAGCTACGTTAGGCGGTTAAGTCGTTGACTTGAGGCGACTATCGCCCCGAGAACACCCAACGCGCCACCGCTTGCCAAGAGCACAACGTGGAATATGGGGTCGAACCCGCTAGTCTCCAAGTCCCTGCCGTAGCTGCCGAACAACCGAACGAGCGGCTCCTCGAGGAAGAGCAGCAGCGCCGAGATCGCCATCGCCGCAATCACAGCGCCCCCAAGTCCGTAGGCGGCCCCGAGGTAGAGAAACGGCCGACGCACGTATCCCCTGCCGGCGCCGACCAGGGTGAGCACCTTGACCTCTTCCAAGCGCGCCTCAATGGCCAGGCGCACCGTCGCCCCGGCGATCAGGACGGCGCCGAGTCCGAGAATCGCGGTCAGCGACCAATAGAGGCG
>JAPOYW010000410.1:0-14949 GCA_026706425.1 Gammaproteobacteria bacterium | reverse complement strand
TCGCAAGACGATTCGGCGGCCGTGATCGTGCCGGAGCGCCGCGCCGCGGCCCGCCCCGAGCCGTTCCAGCCAGATCCGCTCCACGACGACGTCCTCCACCCCGTCTGCCCCGGCCGCCTGCTCCGCAAGGATTGCGAGCCGTATCGGCGATACGGCGGTCGTGACGGTGGCGCGAACGCTCGCCGGCAACGGATTGTGGTCTAGGAGTTCCAGGGCATCGCCGACGCCCGACAGCTCGCGGAACTCGGCCAGGGCCGCGTCGGGTGTGGTGAGCCAGACGCGTTCGATGCCATCCATGGCCTGCAACCGCTTGACGAGGTCCCGGGGCTCTTCCATCGCAACGCCGGCTTGGAAATACACCGAGAACCCGGGGGTTTCCCGCCACTGCCCTGCCGCCCGGACCAGATTCGCTTCCAACAGGTAGAGGGCGGCCGGCACTGCCAAGGCGACACCGATCGTCAACCAGACCCACAGTGTTGTGCCGAACCGTCCCGACAGGTAGCCCAGCGTGTCACGGACGACCCGTCCATGGTCACGCCAATACGCACCCCAAGGCCGCGACTCATCAGACCAGATCCGGGTCCTAGCCATCCCCGTTGGTCCGCCCTTGACCGACGACCCGACCATGGTCCAACTCCACCACCCGGCTACCCATCGTGCCGACCAACTCCGTGTCGTGGCTCGCAACGACCACGGTGACGCCGACATCGTGAAAGCGGCGGAACAGGGCCATGATGCTTCTCGACAATTCCGGGTCGAGATTGCCGGTCGGCTCGTCCGCCAACAAGATCTTGGGACGATTGACCACCGCGCGAGCAATGACGACCCGTTGGCGTTCTCCCGCGGAAAGCTGTCCCGGCAGCAACTCGGCCTTGCGGAGAAGATCAACGCTTTCGAGCGCGGCCCGAACGCGTCGTCCCGCGTCCCGCGCCCGCATCCCCGCCACGTGGAGAGGCAGCGCGACATTGTTGAAGACGCTGCGCCCGTCCAGCAGTTGTCCGTCCTGGAACACGGCACCGAGATGCCGCCGGTAGACCGGCAGATGTCGCCGTCTGATCCCAGCGATGTCGACGCCGTTGACGAGGACTTTGCCGCGGGTGGGCGTATCCACGCGAAGCACCAGATTTAGAAACGTACTCTTGCCCGCTCCCGAATGGCCGGTAAGGAAGGTCAGGGATCCAGGGCGAATCGTCACCGATACGTCGGACAGCGCTTCCGTGCCGTTCTCGAAGCGCTTCACGACGTGTTGGAATTCGATGCCCATGCGCGGTTGATTCGACTAGGCCAGCAGCGCGCTCGCAAAGGCCTCGGGCTCGAAGTCCTGCAAATCGTCCACACCCTCCCCGACGCCGATGAAGCGCACGGGCAACCCGGTCGCTGCCGCGATGGCGACGATGACGCCCGCCTTGGCGGTTCCGTCCAGCTTCGTGACGGCCAGCGAACTGACGCCGACGGCGTTGTCAAACTCCGCCACCTGCGAAAGTGCGTTCTGGCCCACGCCGGCATCGAGTACTAGCAGCACCTCGTGCGGTGCGCCCCCTTCCAAGCGCTCCATCACGCGCTTGATTTTCTTAAGCTCGTCCATGAGTCCCACCTTGGCCTGCAGCCGACCGGCAGTGTCGGCAAGGACGACATCCACACCGCGTGCCTTGGCCGCTTCGATGGCGTCGTAGATCACCGACGCGCTGTCGGCCCCCTTGCCCTGGGAGATGACAGCCGTGCCGTTTCGACGGCCCCATTCGCTCAACTGCTCAACCGCCGCCGCCCGAAAGGTGTCCCCCGCCGCCAACAGCACGCCGTGACCTTGGCCGACAAGGCGTTTGGCCAGCTTGCCGACAAGGGTCGTCTTGCCGACCCCATTGACACCCACGACCAGCACCACGTAGGGACGCTCCGGTCCCACCTCGAACGGTTTCGCCACCGGCGCAAGTATCTCGACGAGTTCCCGGGCCAATGCCTCGCGCAGTTGCCCGGCGTTGCCCAATTCGCGGCGGGAGACGCGGTCCTTGATCGCATCGATGACCCGCGCCGTCGCGTCGACACCCACGTCCGCTACCAGCAGGACGGTCTCGAGCTCGTCCAGAAGATCCGCGTCAATCACCCGCTCGCCAAGGATCAGATCGCCGACACCTTCGGCAATCCGCTGCCGCGTCTTGGCGAGAGAGCCCCTTAGCCGCGTCCACGCAGAATATTCCGGATTCACGGGGTCGAGTTTTCGCCTGCCTTTTAGCACTATCCGCCCATGTCTCGAAGAGATGCGACTCGACGCGTCCAGATCCGCATTATCGGCGGTAAGTGGAAGGGGCGAAAGCTGCAAGTGGCCGGCCACTCCATCAGGCCGACGCCGGACCGGGCGCGGGTAACACTGTTCAATTGGCTCGCGGCGGACCTGCCGGGCGCGAACGTGCTCGACCTCTTCGCGGGGACCGGGGCGCTCGGTTTCGAGGCATTGTCACGAGGTGCGGATCACGCCACCTTCGTCGACAACGACGGCGATGCGATCGGCCATCTGCTTCGGCAGCGGACCCGGCTCGATGCCGCCGCCGGCATCGAACAAGCCGACGCCCTGCGGTGGCTGGCGAGCCAATCTTCGGATCAACGCTGGGATGTGGTCTTTCTCGATCCGCCGTTCGATTCACCCCTGCTCGCGACGGCGGTCGCGGCGACCGCAGGTCATCTGTCCGAACAAGGCATCATCTACGCCGAGTCCAACGATGCGTTCGATTGGGATGACGCTGCGGCCGCGTCCGGCCTCCAGATCTGGCGCCACTCGAGAGCGGGCGCTGTCCGGTACGGCCTGCTACGCCGATAGGTGCGGGCACTGACGGCGGCACACGCTGGTCCGCCCCGCCCCAAGCCGATGTTTGTGGCGTGCCAAGGCTTCGCTTAACATCAAACCACGTCTCCTGCGGTTTCGACATGACGAGCGTCGTCTATCCAGGCAGCTTCAACCCCATCACCAACGGTCATCGGGACATCGTCGAACGTGCCCTGCGACTGTTCGACAAGGTCATCGTCGCTGTCGGCACTTCCGCCGACAAGGATCCAGAGACGTACTTGGCTGAACGGATCGGATTATGTCGGCTGGCACTTTCCGAATTCGGAAAGCGGGTGGAAGTAGAGGGTTTCAACACCTTGTTGGTCGACTACGCACGCGCCAAGGACACCCGCTTCGTCGTGCGCGGCCTACGCACCATCTCGGACTTCGATTACGAGCACCAGATGATCGCCATGAACCAGACCCTCGATCCGGATATCGAATACGTGCTCCTGCCCACGTCCCGGCAGTGGTCGGCCCTGTCTTCCTCCCGTGTCCGCGAGATAGCCGGACTGGGTGGTGACATTTCCGCGTTCGTTCACCCGGCCGTCGCCGCGCACTACCAAAGGACGAACGGCTAGTGCGCGCCCTACGGGCGCGTAGGGGCGGGACCATCGTGACCAAAAGGGCGCGGCCCCGGTAGTTCGATCAGCAGCCGAGTGCGCGCCCTGCAGGCGCGTTGGGAGTTTCGCTAACGCGAAACTCCTGTGTGTAGGCCGTAGTGCGGTCAGCAGCCGAGCAGGGCGCAGTAGTCGAACCGGTAAAGCAACGTCGCCCGGATTTCGAACGCTCCCGGTTCCACGTCGAGGCTGACGCCCTGATCCCGGTATGCACGATCCTCGTAGTAGGCGTAGTTGGCACGGACTTGCAGCGTCGTCGACGTGCCGAGGTCGAACTCGACGCCGGCACCCACTTTCAAGCCGAAGTGCTTGCCCTCGTCGCCACCCGTCAAGCCCAAGTCCGGCAGGGTCACGCCGATCTCCCCCTTGGCATAGGTTGCGCCGACACTCCCGAAAACCGTGACATCCCCGACATTTCCAAGGGCCGTCGTCTCGCCCAGGTTGAACCCGGCAAGCCAAGAGACGTCGGTGACCCAAGCGGTTTCGGCGACCACTTCGACAGGGGTTCCGAGGAGGGTAAGCTGGTCCATGCCAGAGGCGCTTTCCGCGCCGAACGACGCTTCGATCCCGACAAAGAAATCGCCGTCGTCCCCGTCGCCCGAGCGCATGATGTACTGACCCACGATTCCGATGGAAGGCTCGGCGTCGGGTTCGACGCTGGTGGACTGACCAAGCAGCGGCACGCTCACGTCGAAACTCCAACCGGGTAGGCCCGCCTGCGCACCGATTCGGAATTCGTCGGCGAGAGTTGCCTGTACGCAGAGAATACCCAACAGTGCCGTCGCCACGTATTGCTTGTTTATCACTTCGTCCCCCAAGACGCGTTCCAAGATTAGCGGCGGACCCTTGCCGAGGCCCAGCGCCACAAAACCCGGCACCACTATAACGCAGGCACTACTTGGCCGGTGACGCTCAGCGCTGGCACTGCGGGCAGTAGACCGTGGCACGGCCAGCCAGGCGGACTTCCTTCAGAGTCGTCTCACAGCGCACGCACGGCTCGCCGCCGCGTCCGTAGACCGCCAATTCGTGGACGAAGTACCCCGGTCGCCCGTCCGCGGCGGCGAAATCCCGCAGCGTCGTGCCGCCACTTTGTATCGCACTCGCGAGCGTCGCCTTAACGGCGTCGACGAGGACACTGAGGCGAGGCCCAGACAACCTGCCGGCGGCGATGCGCGGCCGAATGCCCGCCAGGAACAGCGCCTCGTTGGCGTAGATGTTTCCAACGCCAACCACCACGCGGGCATCCATCAGGAGCGTTTTGACGGCGAGACGCCGACCCTTGGCGCGCTCTTTGAGATACGTTCCGTTGAAAGCCCCCGACAGAGGTTCCGGACCCAGTCCTTCGAGCAGCCAATGATCCTGCACCGGGTACGGCTGCCAATGGACGCTGCCAAAACGCCGCGGATCGGTGAGTCTGACCGTCCGGCCATCGTCGAGCACGAAGTCCACGTGGTCGTGCTTGGCGGGCGGTCTCTCGGCCGGTACGACCGACAGGTGGCCGGACATCCCCAGGTGCACGATCAGTGCGCCGCTCTCCAGCGGTAGCAACAGGTACTTGGCACGGCGGCCGATTCGACCAATTCGCTGACCGCGAACACCTGCGGGAACATCGACGGGCCAGCGCAGCGCCGGGTTGCGAACGACCACCCGCGCAAGCCTCCTTCCCGCCACCGTCGCGTCAAGACCGCGCCGGGTGGTTTCGACTTCGGGAAGTTCCGGCAGGAGGCGCCCTCAGGAATTAGCGAGCGCGCGGCTCGCTACTTGATCTTGTCTTCGCGGTAGACGACGTGCTTGCGCACGACCGGGTCGTACTTCTTGAGCTCCAGCTTGTCCGGCATCGTGCGCCTGTTCTTGGTCGTCGTGTAGTAGTGTCCGGTACCGGCACTGGATACAAGCTTGATCTTCTCGCGCATGGTTCCTCCGAACGACTATCGAGTGGCGCGTCTACCGCCCGTTTCCCGCTTCTCGATGTCCTTGAGCACCGCCTCGATTCCCTTCTTGTCGATCACCCGCATGCCCGCCGCGGACACGCGCAGGCGCACGAAGCGATTCTCGGACGGCACCCAGAACCGATGGTGGTGCAGGTTCGGCTCGAACGTTCGGCGCGTCTTGTTGTGTGCATGCGAAACGTTGTTGCCGCTCATCGGGCGCTTGCCCGTGACTTGACAGACCTTCGACATCGAGAGGCTCGGTTTCCGGGAGCCGCGCTTTATACCAAACGAGGGCCGCCTAGCCAAGCCATTCGTGCCAGCGGTGCCAGCGGTGCCAGCGGTCAGCCGGATCCCGCTGGCGTTCGACCTCTCGGGCTCATTCCACCCCCCCGGCCTCGAGCGAAGGACTGATCAGGCCAAGCGTTCGAGTCGTCGCGATGACTCCAGACGCCTAGACGGGAGTTGCCCACCCTTCGTCCACGGCGCCGGTCCCCTAACAAACAAGGCGCGTTGGTAGAAAGGTGGGAAACGCAACTCAGCACCGAGTCGATTGGGGCGATGTTTCGTTCCCAGGGTCGCCGCCCCGATCCGGATGTTGCCCACCTCGAACAGGACGCCACCGGCAACTCGGGTCCGATTGAACAGGACGATGCTCCGTCCAGCCGGCGCTCCGGCTCCTCGTGAATCAGCCAGCACTGGCGAATCTGCAAGGGGCGATGTTTCGTCCGGTCAATGGCAACCAACGTGACGGGGCTCGGTTGAAGTGCCCCCGGCCGGACTCCATGATTGCGTTCTTCTACCCGACGGCAACCACATGAACCCCCCAATCCCGTTCGGTCGCTCGGCTGCGATGCTGGTATTGGCGACCTTGACGCGCGTTCCGGTCTTCGCCGAGGACGAGGTCACGGAAGACCCATCCGATGATCGAGACGAGGTCGAGGAGTTGGTCGTCGTCGGCAGTCTCGACAGTCTGCCGGGCGTGGACGTGCGCGCCATCTACGGCTTCGACAAATCGATCCTCGAAACGCCGAGGTCCGCCTCGACCATCAGCGAGGAGATGATGGATCGCTACGACATGAGCGACATCGACGAATTGATCGTGGCCGCGCCGGGTACTTTCACGCAGTCGTTCTTCGGCGTCGCCGGCTCGCTCGACGTTCGCGGCACCATCGGCGAGACGTACTTCCGGGGTGTCCGGCGGCTGGACAACCCGGGCAACTACCCCACGCCCATCGGGGCATCGGACCGCATCGACATCGTGCGGGGGCCGGCCTCGCCGATTCACGGGCCGTCGAAGATCGGGGGCTACCTTAACTTCAATCCGAAATCCGCCCGGATCGAGGAGACCGGCGAGTTCATCGCCGAGAGGACCGGGTCGGTCGGCTTGCTGGTGGGCTCCTGGGACAAGCGAATCGTCAACGGGGAGATCGGCGGGCCCGGACGTCTGGGAAGCCAGGACTTCGGCTACTGGCTCTACGCGGAGTTGGAAGACTCCGGGTCCTACTATCGCAGCAGCGGTGTAGATCAGACGCTCGCGCAGGCCTCGTTCGATATGAATGTTGGCGATGCCATGCATCTGCAGTTCGGCGGCATGTTCCACGACTACACCGGCAACCAGATCGCTGGGTGGAACCGGTTGACCCAGGACCTCGTCGACCACGGCATCTACGTGACCGGGAGTCCCGCGCCGCTCGACGCCGACGGCGATGGCAAAGTCTCGCACCAGGAGTTCGACGTGGACGGCGACGGCTTCACGGACCTGAACCCCTTCGCCGCCGGGCTGGTGCCCGGCACGACGGCATCCCTAGGGGACGGTCCCTCTACCGGTGTCTGCAGCATCGGCGGAACGTTGGTGTTCGGGTGCGTGCCGGACCTGCTTCGACTGCTCGACCCGGGCACCGCTACCCTTTCCGGCCACCAAGTGCTGGTGGCGCCCCACGACACCCTCGAGAACCAGGTTCTGACACTCTACTTCGACGCCTACGTGACCACGTCGGGCGGTTGGGAGTGGCGCAACCAGATGTTCTTCGAAACCTACGACAACCTGAACGAGAACGGCTACGGGTTCTCGCAGTTCCACGAGGCCTGGGTTTTCGAAGACAAGCTGGTGCTTGCCAAGGCCTTCGCGCGCGGCGAGACCACGACGTCCGTGCAGTTCTCGCCTTCGGCGCGCTACACGGACTTCCGCCACGCCGACGACTACACCAACGAACATTTCGATCGGCGGGACCTGACCGAGCCACCGTCGGCGCTCAGCACGCGGCTGCTCGCCACCGAGATCGACGACGACTACACCGAGTACTACATCGGCGACTACCTCGATCTTGGCCTCGCAGGACTCGTCGACTGGTCGTGGCGGGGCTTGGGCGCACTGGTGGGAGTGCGCTACGACGCCATCGCCATGGAAAGTCGCCAACCCGTGGAGAAACTGCTGCTCGCAAGTTCGAGCAACTTCTGTCTGGACGAATCCTGCATCGCCGTCAAGGCCAACGACGATGTGGGCGGCATCTCCTGGACGGCGAGCCTGAGTTTCGCATCCGGCACGGGATTGGTTCCCTATGTCACGCTATCCCGGCAGTCGACCGTCATCGCGGGCCAAGGCGCCGAGATCGCCACCGCGAGCATCGCCAACGGCGAGGCATTCGACGTGTCGAAACTCACCGAGTTCGGTCTCAAGGGGAGCCTGCTCGGCGGGTCGCTGTACTTCGCCTTGGCTGTCTACGAGCAGGAACGGACGGACTACGCCGCCCAGCAAACGGTCACCAACCAGGCCACCCGCACCGAGGGTGCCGAATTCGAAGTTCGCTGGGCCGCGAACGACAAGCTGCTGGTGACATTCGGCCACTCGCGTATCGAGGTCGTGAACCTCAACACCCTGGAATCGGGCGCCCGGTTCAGTTTCATCGGGGCCGACGACGTGCCGGGAATTCCCGCCGCCGCCCTCTACGGCGGCACACTCGGGGGTGAGGTCATTCGTCCCGGCGAACGCGGTGCACGCCGTGCCGGAATGCCCGAGACCATCTATTCGCTGACTGGAACCTACGACTTCGGCAACGGGTTTGCCGTGACCGGCAGCCTGGTCGACGTCGCCGAGGCCCACTCCGGCTACTCGAATTCCGTGCTGCTACCGGCCTATACCCTCGTCAACGTCGGACTAAGCTACGAGCGGGACGCCTTCTCGTTCAGCGTGATCGGCAAGAATGTCACCGACGAACGCTATTTCAGGTCCAACTTCCCCAACCTGTTCGGGGGGGTGGTCGTTCTGCCGGAGTTGCCCGCGCACTACGTCGCCCGCATGCAGTACAACTGGTAGGCCACAATCCGGCGGCAAACCGTCACAGCATTCCGCGTTCCGCCATGGACACCCTGCGCAGGCCCGCGACGACGACGTGGTCGAGCAGCCGGACGTCGATCTCGTCCAGCACGCCCTTGAGACGGTCGGTGAGTTCACGGTCGCTCGAACTTGGCTCAGCACTCCCCGATGGATGGTTGTGGAACAACACGACGGCTGCGGCGTTGAAACGCAGGCAGGCCTTGGCGACCTCGCGCGGATAGACCATCGTCCGGTCGATGGAGCCGAGGAAGATGTCCTCCGCGCCGAGCAGTCGATGCCGCGTGTCGAGCAGCAGGGCACCGAAAACCTCCCGCTCCTCGCCGGCGAGGTGCATGCCCAGGTAGCGCCGAACTTCGTCCGAGCTCGACACCACGGGCCCGTTCTTCATCTTGGCGATCTCGGCACGTTCGAGCAGTTCGCGAATCGCGAGCAGCGCGGCGACTTTCGCATCGCCCAAGCCCGGCACCGCGAGCAGCGATTCCGCCGTGCTCGACAGCACGCCGAGCACACCGCCGAAGCGGTCGAGCAGGGTGTGTGACAGATTGACCGCGTCCACCCTGCCATCGCCGGTGCGCAGCACGAGCGCGAGGAGCTCCGCATCAGTCAGGCAGTAGGGCCCAGCCATGAGCAGCCGCTCGCGAGGCCGTTCATCGACCGCCAATTCGACGATTTGTGCCGCTTGTGCCACTTGCCCGGCGCACCCTCTTAAACCGAACCTCCAGGACCGCGCGTGGTATCGTAGATGACTCGTTACCAAACCTGCGGCGACGGCGCGACGGACGTCGCGTTGCAGTCGCGCCAGAACATGCAAACCGACAACCACGCCAAGCGCATCCTACTGGGCATCAGCGGCGGCATCGCTGCGTATAAAGCCCCTTTGCTTGTGAGAAATCTGCGCACCCGAGGCGCAGACGTTGTCCCTGTGTTGACGCAGAACGCGACCCGATTCGTTACCGAGACGGCGCTGCAGGCCGTAGCCGGCCACCGCCCCCGAACCGATCTCTGGGACGCCGAAGCCGAGGCGTCGATGGGCCACATCGAGCTGGCCCGCTGGGCGGACGCCGTGGTGATCGCCCCGGCGACCGCGAACGTCATTGCTCGGCTGGCCAACGGCATCACCGACGACCTGCTGACCACCTTGTATCTCGCAACCGCTGCGCCGGTTTTCGTCGCGCCCGCGATGAACGTGAAGATGTGGGAACACCCCGCGACGCGGCGGAACTTCCAACATCTGCGCGACGACGGTGTGACCGTCCTCGGACCGGCTGATGGCGAGCAGGCCTGTGGCGAGTTCGGGCCGGGGCGAATGGTCGAGCCGGAGGAGATCGCCGAGACGGTGATGGCGGCGGTGGCTGCGCCTCGGATCCTCGATGGGACCCGGGTTCTCATCACGGCCGGACCAACCCGGGAGTTTCTCGACCCGGTCCGTTTCATCAGCAACCGCAGCTCGGGTCGGCAGGGATTCGCACTTGCCGAAGCCGCTCGGGATGCCGGGGCGGAGGTCACCTTGGTTGCCGGCCCGGTCCACCTATTCACGCCCACGGGAATCGAACGCATCGACGTCGTCAGCGCTCAGGAAATGAAGGACGAGGTCACCAAGCGAGCACCCCAAGCCGACATCTTCGTCTCCGTGGCCGCGGTGGCCGACTACCGTCCGCACACGGTCCATGACCAAAAGCTGAAGAAGTCGCAACAACAGCCGGGAGATTTTCGCGTCGCCCTGAAGGAGAACGAGGACATCGTCGGATCCATCGCCGGAGTGGAACCTCGTCCCTTCGTTGTCGGCTTCGCGGCCGAGACGGAACACCCGTTGGAGTACGCCCGCGACAAACGTCGCAAGAAGTGCATGGACGCCATCGTGGTGAACGACGTCTCGGATCCGGCTATCGGTTTCGACAGCGGCGACAACGCCGTAACGTTGATCCACGCAGGCGGCGAGTTGGGGTTGCCGAAGATGCCCAAAGGCGCCATCGCACGTCGCCTAGTCGCCGAAATCGCCACGCTCTACGGCACCGCCGGACGCGGCTGAGTAGGATGTCGGCCGAAGAAAAACCGGCCCGACCGGACGCCGACTTCAACGGGGCCGTCTTGCTGCCGAGTCCGGAGATCTTCCGCGCGTACGACATTCGGGGTGTCGTCGGCGAAACCCTTACGGCAGACGCGGTCTACCTCATCGCCCGGGCGTTCGCCACGCTGGCCCTCGACGCGGGGCAGCACCGGGTTGTCGTTGGCGGTGACGGCCGCCGAACGACAAATACGCTGCGGCGGGAACTCGCCCGGGGACTTCGCGACGCCGGCGTCGACGTCGTCGACATCGGCATCGTACCCACGCCCGTTCTGTACTACGCCACCCATGTGCTCGAGACGGGCACCGGCGTGATGATCACCGGCTCTCACAACCCGACCGAGTACAACGGACTCAAGATGGTGCTCGACGGCAGGGCACTCGCGGAGGACGCCATACAGGGACTGCGGTCACTCATCGAAACAGGGGCGTTGTCTACGGGAGAAGGCCGTTTCTCGAGCCTGGACCTCATCGACCGGTATATCGCCGAAGTAGCAACCGGCACCCGTGTCGATCGATCGCTGAAGGTCGTCGTCGATTGCGGCAACGGCGTCGCCGGCCTCGTCGGTCCCCGGCTGTTGGCGACGCTGGGGTGCGAAGTCGTCCCCCTCTACGCCGAAGTGGACGGCGACTTCCCGAACCACCACCCCGACCCTGCCGACCCGGCGAACATGGCCGACCTGATTGCCGCGATCGACCGAACCGGCGCCGACCTCGGACTCGCGTTCGACGGAGATGCCGACCGGCTGGGCGTTGTCACCGAACGTGGCGAGATCGTCTGGCCGGATCGATTGATGATGCTGCTGAGCCGGGCCGTGGTCTCGGCCAATCCCGGCGCGACGGTGATCTTCGACGTCAAATGCAGCCGCCACCTGGGCGCCGTAGTGCGCGAGGCGGGTGGTTGTCCGATCATGTGGAAGACCGGACATTCGCATATCAAGGCAAAGATTCTCGAGTCGGGCGCCGCGCTCGGCGGCGAGTTCTCCGGCCACATCTGCTTTGCGGATCGCTGGTTCGGATTCGACGACGCCCTCTACTGCGCGGCTCGTCTCGTGCAGCTACTGGCATCCGAACCGCGCCCGGCAAGCGCCGTGTTCGCGGACTTCCCCGACGCTCTGGCGACCCCGGAGATCAAGGTGCCGACGACCGAACAGCGGAAGTTCGACGTGATCGATGCGCTTGCCGAGAGCGCGGTGTTCGACACCGACGCCGCCGTGGTCACCGCCATCGACGGCATCCGGGTGGACTATCCCGATGGGTGGGGCCTGCTGCGCGCCTCCAACACTTCTCCGATGCTCAGTCTCCGCTTCGAGGCGGACGACGACCGAGCGCTGGATCGTATTCGGACGGTATTCGACACCGCGCTGGTCGGAGTCGACCCGTCGCTCTCAATTCGCAACCGGACATGACCAACCGCGCCCAGGACACCGCCCGAGTGCTCATCGAGGCACTGCCGTACATCCGCGACTTCGCGGGTGCCACCATCGTCGTCAAATACGGCGGCAACGCGATGGTCGACGAGGCGTGCAAGCGCGCGTTCGCACGGGATGTCGTACTCATGAAGCTGGTCGGCATGAATCCGATCGTCGTGCACGGCGGCGGACCCCAGATCGGCGACCTTCTCGACCGGCTGAACATTCCGACCAAGTTCGTCGCCGGCATGCGGGTCACGGATGCGGCCACCATGGATGTCGTCCAGATGGTCCTCGGCGGACTGGTCAACAAGGACATCGTCTCGCTGCTGAACACCGCGGGCGGGCGGGCGGTGGGCATCACGGGTCAGGACGCGGATCTGATCCAGGCCCGCAAACTGACGCCGAAGCGGGTGCAAGGCATAGACGATGCACCCGAGATCATCGACATCGGCCACGTGGGCGAGGTCGCCAAGGTGGACAGCGGCGTTCTGGACACCTTGGTCGGGCGCGGCTTCAGCCCTCGGGTCGATCGGGGCGGCGGCGGCGGCGGCGGCGAGTCCGACGACCTCAGTGCGGATCTCGTTGCCGGTGCCGTCGCCGCGCATCTTGCCGCCGAGAAGCTGATTCTGCTCACCAACACCCGCGGCATTCTCGATCCGGACGGCAATACCCTGACCGGGCTTTCATCAAGCGACGCCAGACGGCTGATCTCGGCAGGCACCGTCGATGGCGGCATGCTGCCCAAGGTCGAGTGCGCACTCTCCGCCGTAGCCGGCGGCGTCGCCGCCGCGCACATCATCGACGGTCGCGTCCCGCACGTGCTGTTGCTGGAGATTCTGACTGATGGCGGGATCGGCACCCTCATCAAGGATCCGGCCGGGGGTAGAACGGCTGGCGAAGAGGACGATTAGCGGATGGCAGACGCCTCGGCGCGCCCGAACAGACGCGATCAGATATTGCAGGCCTTCGCGGCTATGCTCGAGACCCACCCCGGGTCGCGGATCACCACCGCAGCGCTCGCCCAGCATGTCGGTGTTTCGGAAGCCGCCCTCTACCGGCATTTTCCGAGCAAGGCGAAGATGATCGACGGGCTGATCGCGTTCGCGGAGGCCGCGATCTTCGACCGAATCGGTCAGATCGTCGACGAACACCGGGATCCCGAGCCCCGATGCGCCGCGGTGCTGGCCCTGCTCCTCGCCTTCTGCGAACGAAATCCGGGCCTTGCCCGCCTGTTCGCCGGGGACGCCCTGCAGGGCGAAACCGATCGGTTGCGGCAACGCATGCGCCAGCTCTACGACCGCATCGAGACGCAACTCCGCCAGATCATCCGGGAGGCGTATATCACCCGCCCGACCGCGCCGCCGCTCTCCGCCGCCGGGGCCGCCAACCTGCTCCTGGCCAGCGCGGAAGGACGGATCAGCCAGTTCGTGCGGACCGAATTCAAGGCCCGACCCACGGACGGCTGGACAACCCAGTGGCAGGTGCTGGCGGGAGCATTGTTCTAGGAGATCGCGCGGCGTGTTCACGGTGCCCTCTAGTGAGGCTAGTTAGGTAGATGAGGGACGGATGGGTGCAAACGCTATTCTTTGGGTATGGAACGCGCGGTCAAATTCATGCCGTGTGGCATCTGGTTGTCTTCCTTGCCATCATGAGGCGCGTGGTCACGCTACAGACCGCCCATGCCGAGCGGATTCGGCGCGTTCGAGGCGAAACGCCCGCTGATTGCCGATGGTGAACGAATCCGATGGGCCAACAGTGCCTTGCGCTCGTTCTCGAAGCCCCCATCGGACGCTAGGAACGCAATCACGTCGTCAAGGTTCGCAACGCATCGAACCGGCACCTGGAGGTCTCTTTCCAACGCCGCGACCGCCGTTTCGCCGCTGTCCGTCGACGGCTCCTGCCGGTCCAGGGCAAGTACGATGCCGACCACTTCGCCGCCCGCGGCCGTGATGGTTCCATGCGCCTCCCGCTTGGCCGCGCCGTCGGTGACCACGTCGTCGACGATCACCACCCGGGAACCCGCCATCGATGCGCCGACCAGCGTCCCGCCCTCTCCATGCGTCTTGGCTTCCTTGCGATTGAATGCGGCACCGATGTTGACGCCATAGTCCCTTGCCAATGCCACGGCGACCGACACGGCAACGGGGATGCCTTTGTACGCGGGCCCGAACAGCACGTCCGGTTGAACGGCGAGGCCCACGACTTCCTTCGCGTACGCCTTGCCCACGACATCGTGTCCGGCACCGTCCGCGACAGTGCCGAGGTTGAAGAAATAGGGGCTACGGCGGCCCGATTTCAGGACGAAGTCGCCGAACAGCAGGGCCTCGCGCTCGAGCATCGCCCGGATGAAGTCCTCCGCACCGGGCGGGACCGCGTCCGTCATTCGGCGAGGGCCTGGCGCTGGGCTTCGAACAGGGTGCCGATTCCACCCTCGGCAAGTCCAAGCAGCTCGTCGAGCTGTCCCCGGCCGAAGGCACCGTTCTCGGCCGTGCCCTGGACCTCGATGAAGCCGCGGCCGTCCATCATGACCACGTTCATGTCCGTCTCGGCCCGCGAGTCCTCCGCGTAGTCGAGATCGAGGACGCAGCATCCCCGGTAGATGCCCACGGACACCGAAGCCACGAGCCCGACGAGGGCGGCGGGCGCGACCTTTCCCAAGGCATCGGCTAGTGCCACGCAGGCACCCGTGATCGACGCCGTGCGGGTGCCCCGGTCGGCCTGCAACACATCGCAATCGATCTTGACGGTGCGTTCGCCGAGACGCCT
>JAPOYW010000167.1 GCA_026706425.1 Gammaproteobacteria bacterium | reverse complement strand
TCGTGCCGCAGACGAACTTCACATCTCCGTCCGGATCGCACGTCTGGGCACCAGCATGGTGCCCGCTACCAACAACCAACACCGACGCGAGGAGCACGAGCACTCGCAACATGGCGACCTCCAGGATGCCGTGACGCGATGAAGCATACCACCACCGCCGGCCAGCGCAATCACCCGAGACAATCAGGGAATCGAAGGCAACTGGTACCTCGTTTACGTGACGACCGTGGCCCGGCATACGGCGGCCTTCGCTACAACGAACGGATCGGCGTTCAAGCCACCCTTCTGGATCTTCCTCAGTTCAATGTTCTGCCGGAAATGCCGGACTCGATAGATCTCTCGGACGAACTCCCCTTCCCTTGCGGTCGGTGTCGTGAAGATTGCCCGGTTGACGTTCATCCATCGCGGATCGACCTGCGCGTACCGATCCAGTTCTCGCGCAACTTCACGCGTGGACGTTACGCTGCCATCCGCCACCAAGCCGTCGAACTGCTCCCACAACGTCGGAAAGCGCCTACGGTAGAAGTGCTTGAACAGGCTGGATAGGGGGGAGGTGTCGAAGACGTACATGTCAGACGACCTTCCGCCCGAAGTAATCCTCCAGCTTGGAGAGGTGCTTTACCTTCGTGTCCAAGTAGTCTGCAAGCTCCACCTCTGTGATGCGGTTCTGGTGATAGCGCGAGAACGCCAGGTTGATGTAGGCGGTCCCCAGATGGGCGATCTTCGTCCAGTAGTGGTTCCCTCCACCTTCGTCCCGCCGTTGACCCTCCCATCGTCGTGCACGGCGACGGTACTCCTCGACGGTGACCTGGCCTCGGTCAAGGAAGCGCCTGAGGACGGACTCTCTCGACACGCTGTAACGCTCGGCGAGCGCCTCGACGCGATCGTCGGTGGGCGCCGACTCGCTGGCGTCGGCGGCGAAGCGCTCTTCCGGGAGGAGAAACTCAGCCGCAAACTGGTTGCACGTCGCTTCGATCGCGCGGCCCGAAGCGGGGCCTGCAACTGGGGGATCATCGCCGAGCACATCAATCCCGCTCGTGTGGAAGAGTAGGTGGCCCAGTTCGTGAAACAGCGTGAAGATCTCCCGCGTTCTCACGGAGTTGTTCACGTAGATGAGCGGAAACACCGCGTCATAGAGGCAGAAGCCTGCATAGTCGTCGTCCAGGAACGCATCCTTGAAGACGGCCACTCCGTGCTGCTCCAGCACGTCGCGCCATCTGGCGAACGCGTGCTCGCTGTCCGGCCAGTCCATCTGCTCTTCCAGCGGTACCGCGAGGTAGTCCCGCACTCGGAGAGCCATGCGCCAGACGTCCATGTTCCGCGAGAAGCGCAGGTCGTTCAGAATAAAGCGCTCCGCGGAGTTTCGGCCGTCGTTCAACTCCGCCAGGTTCACCCGGAGGGCCGTGGCCTTGCGCAGCAGGAAGCGGATACGTCGCGGCAGCGCTTCGAACTGAACACTCGGCACGTTGCGGAAGGACTGTCGAATCGGAGGCTCGTCCGGTGGTTCCGGGAAAAAGAAGACGGCAATCGGTACTTTGAACTTCTCCGACAGCCGTTCGAGCTGCGGGTAGGTTGGAAACGCAGCTCCGCTTTCCCACGTCGCGATTCCGCGGAACTCGGGAATCAACTCCTGGAGGGAGAAGCCGGCGCGCTCACGCGCCCATCGCAGAAGCTCCGGAGTGATGGGTATGCCTTCTCTAGCCACGGGCGACCCCTCAGTCACGGTGTGTCCTGGTGGCAGCCACGGACACTGCCACTGGCTCATAGCATGATTCGTGCCATGCTACGTGGAGTCGGCACAAGCCGCTATGCGCTTGCCGGTCATGGAGCAGACCAGCAGGCGCGGCGTCACGAACCCACGCGCGCCAGGAAGAGCACACCTCGCTATCGTACGTCTTCGAGCAAGAACAGGGGCTTGGCGTCAGCGCCGGACAGCTATCGGTCGGCAGCGGCAGACGGGCTTCCGGGGAGGCAGGTCCCGCCGTCGTCGGGCGTTTCCCAGCGGGGCGGCGTCGTGAGGTCGGC
>JAPOYW010000355.1 GCA_026706425.1 Gammaproteobacteria bacterium | reverse complement strand
GAGGTGGCTCATGTAGCGGTGCATCGCCTCGGGATCGTGCGGATCCTTGCCGAGCGCCACGATGTCTTCGACGCTCTGGGGGTAGAACCGAGGCGGCGGGGCCATCATGCCGTCGATATGACCCATCTCGCCCTGGTCGCCGCCGACGAAACCGCTGTCGTCGGCACCGGGTGTGTTGTGGGCATCGCAGGCGATGATGGGCGAGAACGGCCCGATGAGCTCCCTCAAGGCACCCCCTAACCGGCTGCCCTCGAACATGTTCACGAATCCCTGCTGGCACTCCGGCGTGGTCGCGAAGAACTGGAACCCCCGCTGGAAGTCGGTGGTGCCGCCGCTGGCTCGCAAACCCTCTACGCGCTCGCGTGCGTCGCGGGTCAATTCCAGTGGCACCGCGTGTTTGATGACCAGGAATCCATCCCGGTAGAACCGCGTCTTCTGCTCCTCGGTGATTTCGAGTGGAGGGCCGGTGGGCAAGGGCAGCGGTTTCGCGTTGATTCCGGCGCGGACCTCCGGAAAGTGCTCGTAGTCCGGCGGCGGACCGTTGGTCGCCATCTCCAAGCTGACGGTTCCCGCGACAGCGGGGTGGGTCTCGACGCTTTCGTTCATGGGTGTCCCTCCGTCGTCAATCTATGACGACTACCCATCCATCGTCCAGCAAGGGTACCGACGCGAACACAGGTCCCCCGTCCGGGCGGGAAGCCGCGTAGCGGGCGAAGAGGCAGGCTTGGCCGGCCGCCGCGGATTCGACACTTGCCCAATCGACTCCCGCCAAGGGCACCTTGACGCGCCCGGACCAGTGCGGGGCCGCCCCTTCGACGCATTCCCCAACGCAGACATCGAAGCTTTACCCAGGTGCCGCCCGGTTCGCTGCCGAACAGATCCCCGAGCCTATCCACAAGGGCTTGAAGTTGGCCCCGACCTTCCTCGGGATCACGGGCCACGAGTTCGATATCAACTATCGGCATTTCGATGCGTCAGATCACCGGATTTCGATCTGTATTTCGGTGACGTGCTGCTGTGTCTGGTGGTCGAAGGCATGGTAGAGCTCGCGGTAGAGCCGTTCGGTGTAGACGAGACCTTTCTCCTCGGCGCGTTCCTCCCAGCGAAGCTGTTGCCAGCCGCTGTTGGGCTCGTGGGGGAAGGGACCCTCGTAGATCAGGCTCGCGAACCTCATCGCCGGGTAGCGCTTGAGTTCGAATCCGCTCGCCGGGTCTACCTCGGTGCCGTCTTCCACGACGACGCCGACGTCGAAGACCATGGGTCCCTGGGCACCCTCGATCCAGTTGTAGAGGTAGACTTCGCTCGGCGTGTCGTCCCCCAACCCGACCCCGGCGGTTCTCACGAAGTCCCACAGGGTCGCGGTGTCCATGTAGGGGCGCATCTCTTCCCCGAGGTTGATCGGTTGGCCGCTGGACTGCACGAGAAAAGTCGTCGGCGGGTACTCCTTGACGCCGAGGTCGTAGATCGCGAAATGCTCGCCCTGTTCAACGGGTTCGAGCAGGCCGCCGCGAACCGCCGAGACGATGCGAGCCGTTCCCATGCCGCTCGTTTGCTCGGTGGGAGTGTCCACTTGGCCGCAACCCGCCAGCAACGCGAATACCGTCGCGACGAGACCGTACGGGCGACCCGTGTGGCCGCCCGTGGCGTTGAACCGATGCGGTGTTTTGCTGGACGATGGGCGAGGGCGCCCGTTCACCGCGCGATGGCCTCGCCGAAACGATGTCGAGGAGCCTGTCATGGGTTGATAGGTTGACAGATGCGGTCGTATTGCGCGACGTTGGGCTCAAGTGAGGCCTGATGCCACTCCCATCGCACGATGCGGCCCGAACCAGCCCCAGCGAACACCCCCGAGCGGCGCGTCGACGGCGTGCTGGCGCGAGTGCTCTCGAAGGCGACCAGCGTTCCGCCAAGACTCGCGGATGCCATGCGCTATGCAGTACTCGGCGGCGGCAAGCGCATCCGACCCCGACTGGTCTACGCTTCGGGGCGGCTGGCGGGCGCACACACCGAGCTGCTGGACCACGCTG
>JAPOYW010000605.1 GCA_026706425.1 Gammaproteobacteria bacterium | reverse complement strand
ATCTTGGCGTCCGTGGTGTTCGCCACCTACACAACACATACATCTACGGCCGAGGGGTCGGATCCGATGTCCACTAGTGTCAGCCAAATCCCGCGGATCGTTGTCAACTAGGTACATCAACCGCGCAACACCGTTTCGCCTACCTAGAGAGCAACAGGCAGCGCTGCTGATTGGCCTCGTTGAGATCGGGGCGCTCGCACCGTATGCGGAGCGCAGTGAAGGGTCGCCGCGAAGGACCGGTAATTCGGTACTTCCTGCCAAACAGGCCGGATGTCTTCTGGACTCTCACGTCGTCACCCACTTTCAAGCGCCCCTCGCCGCCTCGGTCGCTGACGAACAACAACCGTTGGTCCAACGCCACGAGCCGTCGGTTGCCGCCCGGGTCGTGAATCGCGGACACTGTGGCAGTGAACCGCTTCGGGATGTCGAGGACCTCGTACGTAGTCGATGAACCGACCACGGTTCCACTCGTGGTAGTTGTCCCAACCGTCTCGTCCCCCCCCTTGCCGAGAGCGGGAATCCCCGCATCAGTAGAAGAAACCGGCGCATCCGTGGGTTGTCGGTCCTTGCGCGCGCCGGGCACCAAGCGCCCGACGACGGGAAGCGATCGAATCCGACTTCCCCACGTTCGCTTCCGGTCGGTGCGCTCCCCGACAGGGGGCGTCGTCACAGCGGACGTCGATTCCGGTATCGGCCGCTCAACTGTTACCGTGGATACCGTGGGCACCGCCTGATCGGAGGTCTCCGACGCCGCCTTCGGTTCGCCCGATGTTGCCGCCGTAGTCGACGGTTCCAACTCCGAAGACTGGCCCGGTTGGGACGGTTCGCCGACGACTTCGTCCGAGGATGTGTCCGGCGCTGCCTCCACCACCGCGCGGAAGCATTCCCGGCGGCGTTCCGCATCGTCGATCACGGCGCAGGCGCGCATCATTCGACACAACTGCCGGTCAGCCTCGGGAAGCTCGTCGCAGTCCTGGGTCTGGCCCTGGGCGATGCCCGCAGCCGCGACCGCCGCGACCAACGCGGGGAAAGAAAAAGCCCGGCTTCGGTCGATCCGAAACCGGGCTTTGAACATCTTCGCTATCCGCTAGAAGCCGATGGCAAGTCGGGCGAAGGCCGTGCGCCCGTCGATGCTGTCCACGTATCCCTCGTAGCCAGCACCTGACGGCATCGGATCCGGGTACGTGTCGAACAGGTTCCGCACACTGAAGTTGAACGAAACAAATCCCAACCCGAACACGTCAGTCTTCGTATAGGAATAGCTGAGATCCCAGTAGTGCCTGGAGTCAATTCGGCAATACGGGTTCCGGTCCTGGTCGGAACACGCCTGGGCTTCCGACCAACCCTCCGGCGTACAGTCGAGCACCGCCAGCGATGCGTCTGAAGTGACGTAGTCGCAGGGGAACGTCGACTTACCGTGCAGCTGGTTCGGCAATGGGCCGTTGAAGTCGTTCCAGGTACCGGAGTCGGCATTGATCGCCGTCACGCTACCGTTGGTGCACAACGTGTCGACCAGATTCTCGCCGGCCTCGATACGGCTACGACAGTCTCTCACTGCGGCGAAGATCTCGTCCCAGGCGCTGTTGACGTCCGTCAGCGAATCGTGCCAGCGGACACCGAACTGCAGGCTGTGGGCGTCCCGGAACCAACGCAGGCCGAGGTTCACCCGGTTCTCCGGAGTGGCCGGCAACGGTTGAACGATGCCACCGCCGCCCTGCCAGACGTTGTTGCGGTTGCCAACCCCGTCGAAGCGAATGCCCTGGTAGATGTGGTTGCTGCCCACCGCGTAGCGCTCAAGGCTGATTTCCAGCATCTTGGTCCAGGAGCCGTATACCGAGAACGAACCAAAGTCGTCCGGAATCAACGGTAGGTCGCCGCTGTCGAAGCTGTAGTTGCTGTTGAAGATCAACGACGTGGCGGTCTGCTCGCCCTGGTTGATCCAAACGTTGCTGACCTCGGTGATCACCATGCCCTCGTCACGCCCGATGATCGCACCGGCTACCGTGTTGGTCTCCTGGGTCTGCACGTACTCCCGCGCCGCAGCGGCTCGGCACTGCAGTTCCTCTGGGCTCGTCTGGGCAATGAAATCCGCCGGATTGCGCGGAATGTCCGGGAACTCGTCCGAGGGCCAGCGGTTCGTGTTGCCGTAGTCGTACAGCGTCCCCGGACACCGGTCGAGCAGGAAGGTCTCCCAGCCTTGTCCCGCGCTGCCCATCACACCCCCAATACCGATGCGCTCGACCCGGCCGTTGAAATCGACCGTCGTGTAGTCGAGGTCCACGTTGAGGTCGCCTTCGAGCAAGCGCAGCGAGAGGCCGACATTCCACAAGTCGGAAACCTCCGCGCTCAGGTCGAGGTTGCCGGCATTGCTGCGGACCAACACGTTGGACACGACCCCGTTGTCGGGGTTGATGTTGCTGGCCGCACAGTGGGGCAAATCGGGTGCGGTCCGGCAAAGGTAGTCGCCGACCTGCCCGAACTGGTTGCTGTAGTCCGCCGAGTTGAATAGCTGGAACATGCCCGGCAGGACGAAGCCCTCCGTCCGGCTGCCACGAATGGCCAGCCACTCGGTGGGCTGGTAGCGCATGGCGATCTTCGGGATCGTGACGTTGAAGTTCGCCGTCTGCCCTTCCTCCGCGAATGAAGCCGAGCCTTCGAACTCCGCGTAGCGTACCGCAGCCTGGACTTCCATCTGCCCCAGCTTGGGATGGTCGATGGGGAATACCTGGATCTCGGTGAATACGGCGTGCGTGATCTCCTCGGTCTTCTGTTCGGTGGACAGCGCCGAGCCGAGCGACGCGTTGCCGATCTGGTTCGGGCGTTGCTCCTCCGCTTCCGACCGGAAGTGGAAGCCGACGGCCCAACCCACCGACGTGTCGTTGTACCAGAGGTTGAACAGGTTGCCGTTCGAGGCCACCAGATCGATGATGTTGGTATCGGTCTCGCGCTGATCCTGGCGCATGATGATGCCGGCGCGCCGGTTTTCGAGTTCCGTGTTCCAGGCCGGGTCGTCCTTGTCTCGCCAACCGGGCAGGATCTGCCCGGTTTCCGGGTCCGAATCCAGCCAGGAGGTCGAGAACGGGTTCCAGCACTCGCTTGGGCTGGCGCCGCCTTGGGGTCGGCCGCCTTGGCAGCGCAGGCTGGCGATTGTCCAGGTCCACACCGGCTCCAGGTAGTCGTGGGTTCGTTCGCTGCGCGCCCAGATCCAGTCGGCGTCCACCAACCACTCGGTATTGGGTATCTGGATTTCGGTACCGATACGCATTCGCAGGTTATCGATGGCGCGCTGCCGACGCATGCTCATGTCGGGATTGAGCCAAGGGTACGACTCGTGGACATAGGGCTGTTTCGGGTGCGGGCCAAGGAGGTTGATGCGTACATCCTCGAACAGGCGCACTCCCCCATTGCCGTGGGAGTCCGGATCGAAACGATCAGGAACCCCGTCGCCGTCGCTATCCGTGTCCATGGAGAGCAGCAGAACCCGATAGGCCGGATCCTTCTGTCCCGCCACATTGGCAAGTTCCGAGTCGTCCGCCACGCCATCGCCATTCAGGTCGCGGTCGGGCAGACCGTCGCCGTTGGAATCCTGAGCGTAGACGAGGAGTTCGCCGGCTTCCTCCATGTAGTCGTAGATCCCGTTGCCGTTGGCGTCGTGCCAACTCAAGAAGGTGTCGGGCTGGTAGACGTCGGGAATCGGATCGTTCTCCCGGTTGGCCAGATCCTGGCGCAACTGCAACGGCGAGAATTCGTCACAACCGGCGAGTGTGGGGATGTAGTCACAGGAATTCGATCCATCCGCGAAAGCACGATACGGATTACCGGGATTGGAGCCGATAGCCACCGCTACATCCGGTCCGTAAAACGTGTTGCCCTGGTTCCACTCGTCGATTTGGTAGGCGCGATCACGCGAGTTGTAGTCCATGCTCGATGCCACCAATTCACCCCGAAGGGTCAGGTAGTCGTTGAATTGGTGCTCGAAGTACCCCATTCCGCCCTGGCGATTGCTCTCGGCCCGGAGATCCTGCCAATCGGCCGTGACTGCCCGGCAACTGTTCGCCGCTCCATGGGAGCCCCGTTCATCGCCGAACGACCGCGTCTCGATGCCCTGGATATTCCCCGTGGTGTAGCCGTTCAGGAAACTTCCCTTCAGGCGGGTATCGTTGTAGCCCAATCCGAACTCGTTGGCCGTTGAAGGATCTCCCAAGTCGTTGTAGCCCGCACCGAAGTCGAAGCCACATCCCGGGTCGATTCGATTCACGGTACGGACCTCGTCGGTGGTGTCGTTCATGGCCGCGCCGTAATCGAATCTCACTCCGTATACCCGACGACCATCACGTACCGATTGCTCATCAGGCGGGGCGGGAAGGAAGTAGTCGTTCTGGCCCGGCGACGAGGGATACAAGAACCACGGTCCCGAAGTGGCCACCCAGCCCGGGCGGGCGTCGGCGGGATTCGGGAAGTTCTTCCACCCGGCAAGAGGGGGAGCTTCCAACTCGCCGTTGGCCGCGCGGTGCGGAACCCGCCAGTGTCCGGGGTTGGCACGTTCGTGCTCACCGTAGGTCGGCAGCAGCTGACCAGTCCATCCGGTCGAAGCCACGATGAACTCGGGCCGCGCGGTGGCTTCCCACCGCTCCTCGTCTCGAATCTCCATGGCGAACATGGCACTGGTCCGCTCGCCCTGCGCGCCGGCCACGAGGCCGAAGCTCTTCGATGGGGTACCGTCCTCTACCGGCTGTTGGAACTCGTAGCGCATCTCCATGCCATCGAACTGCTTGCGTGGAATGAAGTTGACCACCCCGGAGACCGCCTCGGACCCGTACAACGCCGAAGCACCGTCGAGGATGGTCTCGACACGCCCGATGCCGATGCCGGGATACAGGTTGGTGACATCCGCGCCAGCCCGACGCGTCCAGAACGAATAGCCTTGGACGTTCGCCGGAACCCGATGGCCGTCCATCATGGTCATCGTGGCCCGGGTACCCAAACCACGCAGATTGGCGAATACCTCGGTGCCCAACTGCTCCGACTGGTCGTCGCCGCCGCCGAATTCGAACGGCGCGGCATTGGCGTTGACCCCGATCTGGTAAGTCTGGTCGAAGATCACATCACCGATGTCCGGCGTGCCGGCGAACTCGAGATCGAGTTCGTCGATGGTGTCCGTCGGCGACGGCAGGTCGAAAGTCTCGCGACGAATGAACGAGCCGGTGACGATGACCGTCTCGACCTCCTCGTCGTCTTCGGCTTCCTCCTCCGCCTCTTCGGCGACCTCCGTTTCGTCCAATGCCTCCTCTTCCTCATCGGCAGCGAAGGCGACGGGGACGCTTGACATCAATGCGAAGGCACCCGCCAGCAGAAACGCCCGTTGGATTAGCAGTCTCATACCTATCCTCCCTCTACCCAGTTGTACTTTTTCGAACCACCTGGGATTACGTAACGCGCACGACCGAACATGACCGGCGCAGTCCTCCGCGTCGGACTACACCATACCGATTGGGGCAAGTCAACATGCCGGCTACAGGGTGTTTCGGAGTGCGTCCAATTCGTTTCGGAGGCCGAAAATCCCGCGACTTCCAGGCCCAAACAAGGGCGGCGCAAGGGCACGAATCGCAAGGGCACGAATCGTAGGGGACGGGCTTGTCCCGTCCCGGCGCGCCCTGCGGGCGCGATCGAGAATGCTTCGCATTCTCGTGGCAAACGGCTGACGCTTGCGTTGCCCCAGCACGGGCGACCACAAGGGTCGCCCCGGGGTTTCCGTCGGTTTGGCGGGGCCTCGCTAGCCTTCGCCTTCCTGGCCGAACTCCGGCAATTGGCCGCCGAGTTCCTGGACGAATCCGCCGAAGTCCTGGTAGATGCCTTCGTCCATGAACCGGCAGGTCAGTTTCTTGATATGGGTACCGGCCTGGAAACTCATGTCGCAGCCGACCCGGTGTGCTTTGGAGCTGTACTGCTCGCGATAGTGATCGACGACGGCCTCCATGGTGGGGACGTACGCCTCCGGGATGCGCTCCCACAGGTTCTTGAAGTAGTTCCTGATCTCTGGATGCGTCGTACCATCCGCGGCCACGCTCAGCCAACCGACTGCGGCATAGGGATCCTGCGGCGTGCCAAGGCCCTGCTGGTACAGGAAGCCGACCCGCGCCTGGGCGAACTTGAAGCCGCTGCGCGCCGCCGCCAAGAGGTGCGGAAACGCCTCCTCGTACTTGCGCTGCCGGTACAGCCAGGAGCCCTTGCGCCTGGACTCGTAGATTTGGAACACCCGCTCGTAGGTCGGCACCTTGCCCCGTTCCGGGGGCGGCGCCGTGACAATGATCTCTTCGATGTCGTCGTCGCTCGCGCTCGTGCTGAACGACCGGGTCTCGTCCTGGCTGGTCGCGGGCAATGCGAAGGCGAGCAGTAGGGCAGCGATCGGAATCTGGCAAAGCCGCATGGCGGAGATCAATCCGGCAGACGTCGGGGGGCGAATACTAGCACGCTGCGGGGGATCTCCTCTTCGTCGAAATGGCAGAGGACCGCTTCCCTGACCATTGCCTTGAGATCGTCCCAGTCGTCCCCCTGCGTGAATATGCTCTGGCCGAGAGCGCGCGCTTCGTAACCTCCTTCCACGGACTCCGTCACGTCGAAGATGACCTCGCTCGTACTCATGGTTCCTGCCTGTATCTATCCGGCTTCGATCGTATGCGCCAACCGACATCCGGGAAACCACCCGCCTACCCAGATTGGCACCGCGCCAATCCGACCGTTCATTGGTCGAAGCTTCTATGACTGTTCCATTGTACCAATCGCTGGGTCAGCGTATGGACCAGACACTTCGTCACTTCGTTTTCGGCGGTCAACGCCCGTGCGCCCTTTGCCGTCGCGTTTAGTGGGAGGTCGACAACCTCCACCGGCTGATACCATCCCGCAGACGGACGCGAAGAGGCTCTCTGTGGCCACCCGGAATCGACCACCTGCAACTTCCCAACGGACCGCGTCGACGGCGAGATCCGGTGCTGCCGCCGTGCTGGCCGTCGGCTTGGCGGTGGCCTCCTGCAAGCCGGATGTCGGTGCCCGGAACGACCGCGCCGTGGGGCTCATGGGACAGTACGACTACGCGGCGGCCGTGGCGGAGTTCCAAGCCGTGGTCGATGCAGCGCCGAACTGGCTCGACGCCCGCATCAACCTGGCCATCGCGACGCTCAACCGCCAGAACGAAGGCGACGAACGACTCGCCCTCGGCATCCTCGCGAAGGTTCTCGAAGCCGATCCCGACGAGCCCCGCGCGCTGTACGTCAGCGGCATCCTGCACTACTACATGGGCGAGATCGTCCCGGCCCGGGACTATTTCGAGCGGGTCGTCGAGATCGACCCGGAAGACGCCCACGCCGCCTATTTTCTCGGCCTGGTACACCTGCAGGCCGCCGACAATATCCAGGCGGCCGAGTGGCTGGTTCGGAGCACGCAACTCGATCCCCACCTGCTGAGCGGGTACTACACGGGTTCCCAGGCCCTGCGCCGGAGTGGACGAAGCGCCGAGGCCGACGAACTGCTCGAAACCTATCTTCGCCTCAAGCCGAATCCAGCGGCGCATCTTGCCGAAATCGCCTACCGGCGCATGGGACCCAAGGCAGAAGCCCTGGCAGCATCGCCCGTGGAAAGCCCTCGTCCCGCGGCCGTGGAGGGACCGCTGTTCGGCGCGCCGCGCCAACTCGCCGATGCAGTATTCGACCACGATCACATCGGCACCGCCGACGTCGACGGCGATGGCAGGCAGGATGTCGTTCTGAGCGGAAACGGTGCGCCATGGGTGCTGGCCGGGAGCGTCGACGGTGAATTCACCAGGCTGGCCGACCATCCGCTGTCGACCGCGGGACGCGATGCCGTTGCACTGTGGGCGGACATCGACGACGACGGCAACCTCGACGTCGTCTTCTGCGGCCAGTCCGGGACGGTCGTCCTACGCCAAGAGGCCGACGAGGGTTCCTGGTCGGAGGCCCAAGTGCTCGGTGCCGAGCCGTGCAGCGCTGCCGCCGTCGCCGATGCCGACCACGACGCCGATCTCGACGTCCTGGTCACGGGGCCGAGCGGCACCGAACTCTACAGCAACAACCGGGACGGATCGTTCCGCGCGCTTGCCCGCGAGATGGGCTTCGCGGGCGAAGGCGGGGGACGGCAGACGCTGTTTGCCGATCTCGACGGTGACCGCGACCTCGACATCGTGATCGTGAACGGCGACCCGCCCCACGACATCTGGCAGAACGACCGCACTTGGCAGTACCACGCGATGCCAGGACTCGAGGACTTCCGTGGGACTTCGCTGGTGGCCGTGACGGTGGTCGACGCGGATGCCGACGGTCATCGTGAACTCTACGGACTAGCCAGCGCCGGCGACGTCTACCGGTGGCGCTACGACGGCCGGTCCTGGGTCCGAAACCTGCTCCTCGCGGGTAGCGCGACGTCTTCCGTACATGCCGCCGGCGAGTTGGACTTCGCGGATTTCAACGGCGACGGGCGGGGCGAGTTGCTGCGTGTCCTGGCCGACGGTTTCGCAATAGTCGACCCGAGATCCGGAGCTGTTCTGCACGCCGAAGCCGTCTCGAACCTAGTCCACGGCATGGCCCTTGTGCTCGATGCCGCGCAGGGTCCGAGCGTGCTGGCGGTTCACGGCCCGGCCCTGTCGATCTGGCCACCGCGTACCGGTCGGCATGCCTTCATGGCGATCACGCCGACCGGGCGCAACGAGGTCGCCTCGCCCTCGACGGCGAGTCCGGGCCAGATGCGTTCGAACGCTTCCGGGATCGGCACCGGGGTGCGCGTGCGGGTCGCCGGCCGCTGGACCGTGCTCGACCGGATGGATGTCCATTCCGGCCGCGGCCAAAGCCTGCAACCGCTGAGTTTCGGTCTCGGCGGCCATGATCGGGCCGATTTCGTGCGTCTCGACTGGACCGACGGCGTGTCGCAGACCGAACTGGACCTCGAAGCCGGCAGACACCACGTCATCGAAGAGATCCAGCGCCAACTGGCCAGTTGCCCGGTGCTGTTCGCCTGGAACGGCAAGGCGTTCGAGTTCGTCAGCGACGTTCTCGGCGGCGCTGCGCTCGGCTACCTGGACGCGCCCGGCCGCTACGCACCGCCCCGGCCCGTCGAGGGGTTCCTGCTGAACGCGGCTTCGCTGGTCGCCCGCGATGGCCGCTACGCGCTGAAACTCGCCGAACCCATGGAGGAGAACGCCTACCTCGATTCGGCAAGGCTCACTGTCTACGACCTGCCACCCGGCTGGGACATTGTCCTTGACGAGCGCCTGGCGGCCGGCGGCGCGGCGGCGACTGGGCGGCACATCACCTTCCGACGTGCCGTGGCGCCGGTGTCCGTGACCACCGCCGACGGCAGCGACGTGACGGAACTGGCAACCGCCAAGGACCGGCGGGCGCCACCGCCCGGTGAACTCGACCCTCGTTTCATCGGCTTGCTTCAACACGATCAGGAACTGACGCTCGAGTTCGCCCATCCGCTCGACCCCGAAGGGGCGGTACTCGTCGCGGACGGCTGGATCGAGTACCCCTATTCCCAGACCGTGTTCGCGGCCTGGCAGGCCGGCGTGCGCTACCGGCCGGCGACCTTGGAAGCACGCAACGGCGAAGGCGAGTGGATTGCCATCGCCGAGGAGTTCGGCTACCCGGCGGGGATGCCGCGCACCATGGCCCTGCCGTTGCCGAAGCTACCGCCGGGGACCGATGCCCTGCGCCTTAGGTCGAACATGGAAATCTACTGGGACCGGCTCCGGGTGGTCTGGGAAGAGGCATTGGAAGACGCGGTCACGGCGACCCTGGATCCGGTGACCGCGCGCGTCGCCCGCACCGGCTTCGCCAAACGAACCACCGGCCCGCAACGGCTTCCGCACTACGACTACGCCAAGCGCTCGCCCTATTGGGATGCCAAGGCACCGGAAGGCCTCTACACGTCCTTCGGCGATGCGCGGGAACTGGTCCGGGACACCGACGGGGCGCTGGCGATCATATCGAGCGGCGAGGAAGTCCACCTGGAGTTCGAGGCGCCGCCCGAGCCACCGCTAGGACACGCCCGGTTCTTCCGCATCGCCTTCCACGGCTGGGCCAAGGACATGGATCTCTACACGCTCGATGGGGACACGCTCGACCCCATGCCCGTCCCCGAAGGCGCGGATCCAGGCATGCTGGCCAAGCGGGATAGCCTCCACGCCCGGTACAACGTGCGTTTCAGGCAAGGCCTTTAGCGAAAGACTCCCCCGGTTTCTTAGAAGAAGCTGCCCTTCAACAGCACCGCGACGACTCCCACGACGACGGTCCCGCAGAGCACGAAGAGCGCTCTCCTGTTTTCGGACACCGCAGCCGAGAGGACTGGGTCGTCTATTGGAACTCCTCCCCGGTCTCGGCGAACCCCCTTGACGCGAGCGATATCGGACTTGAGCTCGTTTTTCGTCTCGGTGAGCCGACGGTCGACCCTGCCGATTCTGGTCTCAAGTCTCGAGGCAGCTTCCTTAATGACGACATTCTCGATTCTCGCCACGCTGCCTTCGATGCGTACGAGGCCATCTAGGACATGCTTGATGTCCGTCTCGACGGCGGCGACGCGTTCACCGATCGGGTTTTCGGAATCGGTCATCGTGGCCTCCCGGCTCGTTCCTCGAGCAATCGGTTTCTCTGCAAGCGCTGTAGCCATGCAAAGAAGACTACCGCCGTCCCACCGGAAAGGCAACAAAAAACCTTTACGAACATATAGTTACGATCCATGCACTCCTGAATCGTACCGACGTGTTCGAGGGTTGGCTGCGGCTGTGCTTCATTCGGCTGTTGCGGCACGGGCGACCACAAGGGTCGCCCCTACGGCATCCGGCGGCTTACGCATAGGCGCGCTTGCGACTCGACAGTTGGCAAGTTATACAACGCGTTCGCCTGCTGTTAGCGCGTACGGACAACCGAGTGACCGATAAGCCAGTTTCCCGGGCCGTTCCGGTCGTTGGCCCCGGCATGCGCAAGCTGTTGCTCGCGGTGCTGGTCCTGTTCGCGTTGCTGGTGCTCAATTCGGCCTATCTCGGCGCGATCACCTTTTCCGAGTGGTTGACTGGCGAGAGCCTGGAGGACGCCGTCTACCTCTCGATGTTCCTCGGCCACCTGCTGCTCGGGGTCGCGATCACGCTGCCGGTGCTGGTCTACGGCGTCATGCACCTCAGGCGCGCCATCGAGCGGCCGAACCGGCTGGCCGTGCGCCTCGGGCTCGCGCTGTTCGGCTGCGTCGTCGTGCTGCTCGCCACCGGGTTCGGACTGACCCGCGGCATTCCGTTCGTCGAATTGCGCGATCCGGCATTGCGGTCGGTCGCGTACTGGGCGCACGTCGCAACGCCGGTGCTGATCGGCTGGCTGTTCGTGCTGCACCGCCTCGCCGGGCGGCGCATTCGGTGGTCGGCAGGGCTCGGCATCGGCGCCCTCAGCCTCGTCGTGGGCATCCTGTGCCTGTGGATTGCCGAGCCCCGGGAAATCGATGCCGACGCAGACGCGGACTTCCAGCCCGCCCTGGCGCGCACCGCCACCGGGGGACACATCGTCGCGGCCGAGTTGATGCGCGATGAAGAATGCGCTCGCTGCCACCCCGACGCCCATGCCCAATGGCGATACAGCGCGCACCGGTTCGCGTCGTTCAACAATCCCGCGTACCTGTTCTCGGTGCGCAATACCCGCGATTCCGTCCTGGCGCGGGACGGCAACGTCCATGCTGCACGCTTCTGCGCCGGATGCCACGACCCGGTACCGCTCTTCAGCGGGCGGTTCGACGATCCCGACTTCGACGACGTGCACGACCCCACGGCGCATGCGGGCATCACCTGCGTCAGTTGCCATGCCATCGAAGCCATCGGCAGCGTGCGCGGCAATGCCGACTACGTCATCGGGGTTCCCGAACGGTATCCCTTCTCACGCGCGGACCATCCGGTCGCTTCCTGGCTGAACGGATTTCTCATCAAGGCGAAACCGGCGCTGCACAAGCGGACCTTCCTGAAGCCCTTGCACAAGTCCGCGGAGTTCTGTGGCACCTGTCACAAGGTGCACCTGCCCGTGGCGCTGAACAACTACAAGTGGCTGCGTGGCCAGAACCACTACGACGCGTTCCTCTTAAGCGGCGTCTCCGGTCACGGCGTATCGAGTTTCTACTACCCCCCCGAGGCGGAAGAGAACTGCAACCGCTGCCACATGCCACTCCTCGAATCGGACGACTTCGCGGCGAAACGCAACGACTCGAGCGGCGCGTTGACCGTACACGGTCACCATTTTCCGGCGGCCAATACCGCACTTGCCCATCTGCTGGGCTTCCCCAAGGCCGTCAACGAGGCCCATCGGGAGTTCCTCGAAGGCTCGCTTCGGGTCGATATCTTCGGCGTTCGTTCCGGTGCGGCCATCGACGCGCCGCTAACCGCGCCGCTGCGTCCCGAAGTACCGGCGCTTGTACCGGGCGGCGAGTACGTCGTCGAGGTGGTGTTGCGGACGCTCACCCTCGGCCACACGTTCACGCAGGGCACAGCCGATTCGAACGAAGTGTGGCTCGAGGTCACCGCCATGAGTGGCGAGAAGCTCCTCGGCATCAGCGGCGGACGAAGCGCCGTCGACGGCGCCGTCGATCCCTATTCGCATTTCGTGAACGCCTACGTGCTGGACCGCGACGGCAACCGCATCGACCGGCGCAACGCCGAGGACATCTTCACGCCGCTCTACAACCACCAGATTCCGCCCGGCGCGGCCAGCGTGGCGCACTACCGCTTGACCGTGCCGGAGGATCTGGACGGCCCGCTCATCGTCACGGCGCGCCTCCACTACCGGAAGTTCGACACGATCTACATGCGCCACTTCCAGGGCGAAGCGTTCGCCGGCAACACACTGCCGATCACAACCATCGCCAGTGACACGGTGGCGTTCCCCGTCGAGCCCGCCAACGGGCAGGGCGCGCCGGACATTCCCGTCTGGCAGCGCTGGAACGACTACGGGATCGGACTTCTCGCCAAGCCCGACAGCGGGGCGCTACGCCAAGCCGAGGCGGCCTTCCGACAGGTTGCGGAATTGGGCCGCGCGGAGGGTGACCTGCACCTCGCCCGGGTGTTGATCCGGGAGGGACGCCTCGACGAAGCCGCCGACGCGTTGCGGCGGGCGGCGGCCAACGGCGCGTATCCCTGGTCGGTGGCCTGGTTCGGCGCGTTGGTGGATCTCCAGAACGGCGAGTTCGACGCCGCCATCGAAGCCCTTACGGCGTTGGTCGAGACTCGCTTCGAGGAAGCCCGGCAGCGCGGTTTCGACTTCTCCAAGGACTACCGGCTGTTGAACACGCTCGGACGAAGCCTGTTCGAACGCGCCAAGGTGTCCACGTCCGCCGAATACGAGCGCCAGTGGCTCGAAGCCGCCGCTGTCCGATTCCGTCAAGCCCTCGCCATCGACCCGGAGAACGTGGCGGCGCACTACGGAATGGCCCAGGTGGCCGCTCGGCTCGGCGACGAAGACACGGAGGCCCGCCACCGGCGCCTGCACGACACCTACCGTCCCGACGACAACGCCAAGGACCGGGCGATCGCCGCAGCCCGGCGTCGGGATCCAGCCGCGAACCATGCCGCCGAGGCGGTGGTGGTCTACGACCTGCAGCGCCCCGGGGCATTCGGGCTGGGGGGAGAACTACCTGCGGCCTCTGCCCGGCCTGGAACTTGATTCGAGTGGTAACGTGTCGCCGCGTATGAGGAATCCCGACGAATAGCGGCGTGACCGAACAGGGTCCCGAGCATCCCGACGGGGAGGACCGAATCCGGCGCGCGCTGCGCCTGTCGCTCGTCTTCGCCGGAGCGATCGCCGTTCTCGTGGTGGCGGTATTCTGGTTGACGACTCGCGAGCCCGCCGACGAACCGCCCGCCGAACATCAGCCTGCCGGACCCAACGAACCAATCCGCGCCGTCTCGACCCTGCCGAGGCTCGCGTTCACCGACATCACCCGCGAGGCCGGCATCGACTTCGTCCATGACGCGGGCGCGTATGGCGAACGGCTGCTGCCCGAGACCATGGGCGGCGGCGTCGCCTTCTTCGACTACGACAACGACGGCGACCCGGATCTGCTGTTCGTCAACTCGACGACGTGGCCTTGGCGGCCGCAACCGGCCACGCTTCCGACGTCGAAGCTGTACCGGAACCGCGGCGACGGGACGTTCGAAGACGTATCCGAGGCAACCGGCATGGCATTTGCGCTGTACGGCATGGGGGTCGCCACCGGCGACTTCGACGGCGACGGCTTCGTGGACGTCTTCGTCACGGCGGTGGGCGAGAACCGGCTGTTCCGCAACTTGAGCGGCGAGCGTTTCGTCGATGTCACCGCCGAGGCCGGAGTCTCCGGTAGCCAGGATGCGTGGAGCACCAGCGCCGCGTTCGTCGACATCGACGGCGACGGCGACCTCGACCTGTTCGCGTGCAACTACGTCGCCTGGTCGCCGGAGATCGATCGGGAGGTGGACTATCGGCTGACCGGCATCGGTCGCGCCTACGGCCCGCCAACCGACTTCCCCGGCACCGACTCGTACCTTTATAAAAACGACAGCGGCAAGTTCGTCGACGTCTCGGAGGACGCCGGCGTACGTGTCTCCCACCCGTCGACCGGTCAACCGGTGGGCAAGGCGCTGGCCGTGGCGCCGGTGGACGTCGACGGCGACCGCCGCCCCGATCTCGTGGTCGCCAACGACACGGTTCGCAACTTCCTGTTCCTGAACCAGGGCGAAGGCCGGTTCCGGGAGGCCGGCGTGGAAACGGGCCTCGCCTTCGACGCCGGCGGCGCCTCCACGGGCGCGATGGGGGTGGACGCGGCCCGGTTCGACAACGACGACAAGCTCGCGGTGGTGATCGGCAACTTCGCCAACGAGATGTCGTCCTTCTACGTCGCCCGCCCCGGCGAGGGGCTGTTCAGCGATGACGCCATCGTGTCCGGCGTCGGTGCGCCGAGCCGGCGCGCGCTGACCTTCGGCGTGTTCTTCTTCGACGCCGACCTCGACGGTCGCCTGGACATGCTGGCGGCGAACGGCCACGTGGAACCGGAGATTCGCCGGGTCCAGGCCAGCCAAAGCTACGCGCAGCCAATGCAACTATTCTGGAACTGCGGGAAGGAATGCCCGCGTCGCTACGAGCTGCTCGAGGTGGTCGGCGACCTCGCCGCGCCCATCGTCGGCCGCGGCGCCGCCTACGCCGACATCGACGACGACGGCGATCTCGACGTCGCCATCACCCAGGTCGGCGGACGCGCGGTGCTGTTGCGCAACGACCAGGCCCTCGGCCACAACTGGGTGCGCGTGAAGCTAGTCTCGCGAACGGCGAACCGGCACGCCCTCGGCGCCGTCGTGACGGCTAATGTGGCCGGCCATCGGCAAATCCGGGTCGTCAATCCGGCCCGAAGCTACCTCTCGCAGGTCGAATTGCCCGTCACAATCGGCTTAGGGGATGCGCCTCTGCTGGAGGAGCTGACTATCGACTGGCCGGGTGGCGCCCGGGAAACCTGGTCAGACCTCCCGTCCGGGCGCTCCTACCGACTGCGGGAGGGCCAGGCGCCGACACCCTTGCCCGATCATTCGCGCAATCAATAGAGCACGCCTTTCCCGAGCAGGCCGAGCATCATCACGATGGCGGACACGCAGAGCGCGTAGAGCACCTTCCTATCGTGGCCCAGCTCGGTTCTCATCGCGGATCTCACCTCGGTGTTTTCGGCCTTGAGGTCGCGGATCATCTCCTTGAGATCGGCACCGAGCTCCCGGATGTCGTATTTCAGTCCATCCTCAATGCGATGCATGCCCAACTTCAGTTCGTCCGTGGTCACCTTGAGGTTGCTTTCCTGTTCGCGTCGCATCTCCTTGAGGTCTCGTTCAACGCCCGCGATGCTCTCCTTGAGGTCTCGGTCAACGCCCGCGATGCTCTCCTTGAGCTCGTCCCGGGTCTGCTCGACGCTGCGTTCGACCTGATCGACGCGACGCACCAGGTGGGTGACGTCGTTCTGGAGGGTCGCCACGCGCACGTCGAGGGTGGGTTCGCTGTTGGTAGACTCGCCGTGGTCCATGGCTACTCGTCCTGCTGCTGCCAAGCTCATAGGTAGAGCGTACTGCCCGGTCGTTTCTTGGTCAACAAAAAGTTAATTAAAATAATAAGTTAAGAGAAATTTCCGCGTTTGTCCCGCAAGAACAACACCTTGGGTTACCGCGCCAAACTGCCCCCTCGTATCAAGCCGTACGAGAGAATTGTCAACCTTCGTACAACCAACGACGTCGGAGGCCGGCACAGCGTCGACAACCGGCGCTGAAACAGTCCTTGACGCCACCGCGAATTGGTGATGCGCTTGGCCACGGGGTGAGGGACGTGGCTGACAACGCCCAGGACATCGCTGCGAATCGGGCTCGGTCCCGGGCGATGCCCATGTTCGGGCCCGGGTACCTGCCGCCCGAACGCAAGCCCGACGCCGATACCGACAACAGCGGGTTCCGGGACGTCCTGTACCTGTTCCTCCGATCCTGGCCGTACATCCGCTACTACTTCCTCGGTCGCTGGTGGATTCCGGGCAAAGGCATCGGCAACACGACCGCGGAAGTCCTGGCCAGCGAGGGCTACAGCTTCGCCTACGCACCGTTCTTGGTGTGCGCCGTCGCGTTCGCAGGGCCTGCTACGGGTTATGTACCGGCGACCCTCGAGTGGCCCTGGTTCCTCATGTACATACCGACAGCCACGATCGCTGCGTCCATGTTCGGGCTAGCCTTTGCGCCGCCGGGACGATGGCAGATGACGTCCATCGCCGCGACGATCCTGTCCGGAATCGGGGTGGTGACCTTCTCCGGATTCTTCATGGACGGCTGGCCGCCGAAACTCTACGGCACGGCCGTCCTCGCCGCGTGCATTTTCGGATGGACTGTGCAGTTCCGCATCCGCCGCGACGGCGAGACCCGCCTGGAGTTTCGGGTCCGGGCGGCT
This sequence comes from Gammaproteobacteria bacterium, assembly GCA_026706425.1. Lineage (GTDB taxonomy): Bacteria > Pseudomonadota > Gammaproteobacteria > Pseudomonadales > Azotimanducaceae > VXYL01. Next base: position 3,024 of record JAPOYW010000605.1, on the reverse strand, counting down.
ACCCACCTGGTGTACTTCTACGCGATCAACTTCGGCCAGCGCTTCCTCGGACTGGCGCTCGGGCTGATCCTCGGCGACCTGATCAACCAAAACCTCCTGCAGGGCGAGCCATTGGCTCCTTCGTTGCAAAAAATAGCAATGTTCTTCGGGGTGCCGGAATGGGCCTACACGGCGACCGAAGAGTTGACCCGGGAGCAGAAGGTCGAACTGATGTGGCTCTACGTCAAGATCGAGCTGCTCATTTGGGTGACGCAATCACCGATCAGCACCTTCGTCAATCCCTACTACAACCTGTGGATCATGCAGCACATCAACCAGGACCTTCGCGTTGCCCTCGTGGAACGCTGGCACCAGTTGTCGATGAGCTACCACAGCGGCCACCGCACCGGCGACTCGATCTTCCGTATCTACCAGGACAGCGCCATGGTGACCTCGGTGATCGGGCACCTGCTCGCCATGACGCTGGCTACCGGAAGCTACCTCACGTGCGTGGTCCTGGTGACCCTGCTGAGCCCCTGGCTGGGCCTGATGGCCGCCACGCTGCTGATTCCGGGGTTCCTGTGGGCGTACTGGGCGATGCCGCGGATGCGGGTGCGGGCATTGGCCTACCGCGGCGCGGCTTCCGATGTCACCGCCACGATCCAGGAGACGTTCGGCGCCATGAAGCTCATCAAGGCGTTCGGCACGAAGGAACGTGCCCAGAAGCGCTTCGAGGACGACGCCATCATCGCCTTCAACGCGGCCTACCGGGTCCGGATCCTCATCGCCTACGTCACGATCGTGATGTACACCCTGGCCGCCAGCTTCTTCATCGGCGGCGAGTTCGCCATGGCCATGTGGTCGCACCGCGGTGATCCCGTGTTCGCCACCCAGTTGGTCGGTCTGCTGGGGCTCAGCTACGTGGTCTGGAACCTCGCGACGTTCCGTTGGGCGCAGGCCCAGTTCGGGGAGTCCAGCGGCGACATCCGCTGGGTGCTGCGCGGCTGGATGATGGCGCAGGACATGGCCATGGGTCTGCGGCGGGTGTTCGACATCCTGGACCTCGAACCCGATGTGAAGGACCGGCCCGGCGCCGTGCCGATGACCCGGTTCGAACGCGAGATCCGCTTCGAAAACGTACGCTTCGCCTACGAACCCGGTCGTCCCGTGCTCGACAACGCGAGTTTCGCCGCCACGCCCGGAAGCATCACCGCCATTATCGGGCCCACCGGATCCGGCAAGAGCACGTTGATGGCGTTGTTGCTGCGCCTGTACGACACCCAGGCCGGCACCATCTCGATCGACGGTCGGGACGTACGCGACTACCTGGTCGAGACGCTGCGCGCCAACATCGCCATCGCGCTGCAGGAAAACGTGCTGTTCGCCATGTCCGTGCGGGACAACATCCGCTACGTTGCGCCGGGCGCGGACGATGCCGCAGTACGCGAAGCGGTACGCGTGGCGTGCATGGACGACTACGTGAACAGCCTGCCGCGCGGCCTCGACACCGTCCTGTCCGACCGCGGCGGCAAGCTGTCGACGGGCCAGCGGCAACGACTGTCCATCGCCAGGGCGGTGGTACGCGACACGCCGATTCTCGCACTCGACGAACCCACCGCCGCGCTCGATGCAGCCACCGAACGCAAGGTCATGACGAACCTCGCCGAGTGGGGGCGCGAGCGGGCGATCTTCGTCATCACGCACCGCATATCGACCATCCGCCTGGCCGACAACATCGTCTACCTCGATGGCGGACGCATCGTCGAGAGCGGCGACCATGAAACCCTCATGGGTCTCGAAGGAGGCCGCTACCGGGCGTTCGTCGATGCCGAGTCCAACCTAGCGGGGACCGCGTAGCCATGTCAGACCCGGCCGACACGCCCCCCCCCCAAGCGATCTCTTCGCCAGCGGGAGCGCGACCTCGAGCTCCGGGCCAGCCTGATCGATACCGAGACGACGATCACCTTCAAGCAGTCGGCTCGGATCATCCTGCGCGCGGCCAGCTACCTGCGCTATTTCGTATGGCGGTCGATCGTAAAGCTCGCGATGACCTGGGTGGGCCAGGCGATTCCGATCTTCGTGCTGACCTGGTTCGGCAAGATCCTGGTCGACCACGTCATACTCGGCGTGCCCATCGCGGAAGCTGAGCAGTACCCAGCCTACATGACCCCCGTGCTGCAAATGCTGCAGGGCTACTCGGCTTTCGAGATCATGATCTTCCTCGCCATCGTGGGTGTGGGCCTCATGCTTCTCATGGGTGCCCATCCCAGCTACCGGGACGACGTCGAAGCCGGCTTGTTGCAAGGCCGCGACTACGCGACGACCACCGAGAACGCCCTGCACGGTGGCCACAGCAGCCTCGGTGCCGTCTGGGGATACGTGGAGTTCACGATGAACATGCGCCTGACGCAGGCGCTCAACCACACCGTCCGATCCCATGTCTTCAACCGCATCATGGGGCTCTCCATGACCCGGCTGGAGGACCAGCGCATCGGGGACTCCATCTACCGGGTGCTCTACGACACGCCGCAGATCAACGAGATCTTCTACCAGATCGTCCACACCCCGGTGATGACCATCTCGCTGTTCATCGTCACCGCCCTGACGATGCTGAGCGCCTATCCCACGGTCCCCGAACTGCTCTGGATGACGGTGGTCATCCTGCCGCTCTGGTTCGGCGTGTCGTCCCTCTTCGCGCCCATCGTGCGCCGGCGGGGCCAGGCCGCGCGGGCCGCCGGCGCGCTGACCACGAGCACCATCGAGGAGGGCATGGACAACGTGCTCGCCGTGCAGAGCCTCGGCGGCAACAAGAAGGAACGTGGCCGGTTCGGCGGCGACAGCTCCGAGTCGTTCAAGCGCCACCGCATCCAGTCGCTGGTGTGGATGGCCATCTTCTGGGTCAACGGCGCATTCAACCAGATCATCGAGCTGTTCTTCTTCTGCTACGTCCTGTTCATGGTCTTCGACGGCAAGCTCTCGGTTGGGGATTTCGGGGTTCTGCTTGCCATGATCGGCCAGCTACGGGGCCGCGCCCAAGAGCTCGCC
>JAPOYW010000659.1 GCA_026706425.1 Gammaproteobacteria bacterium | reverse complement strand
GTCCAAGCGTCAACGCCGTTCGATTCGTCACCCTAATTCGGAGACCGCACACTAGGGCGGCTTGGGTTGGGGCAAAATGCGGTGCCGAGAGGCAACGGATTTTGTGGCGCTAGCGACTTTCCCACGGTCGGTTGCGGCAAACGCTGCATCCGGCCTGGGTGTTTGTCCGTATCGCGTCGGGGCTCGCGCGTGGTTTGCTCTCGATTCCCTACGGAAGGTAGAGAACGATGTCGAGCGAAGACCGGGACTCCCCCTTGCTTTCGGTGGCGATGGAGGATGCCAACGCATTGCGGGCGGCGCATATGCCGTTCATCGTCAACGGCGGGCTGTTCATCCCGACGCCTCGCCGCTACCGCCTCGGCGAGGAGGTATTCGTCCTGCTCCGCCTGATGCAGGACCCCCGCGGACTACCCCTGGCGGGCCGCGTCGTGTGGGTCACGCCCGTCGGCGCGTCGGGCGGCAAGCCACCGGGCATCGGCGTGCAGTTCGCCGACCACGACGACGTGGTTCGCCAGCGTATCGCGGCCCACCTCGCGGACTATCCCGAGGACGTCGAGGAAACCTTCACGCTCTAAGACCCGAGAGCCGTCTTCGGCACGCCGGGAATCGGCGCATGTCGCCACAGTTCGGCCCAAAGCAGAAGCAGGCGCTGCAGTTGCATGGTCCGGTTCAACCCGGTGTTGACGAGCGCCGCTCGTCTGACGTTCTGCATCTCCGTGGCGAAGTCGAGAACGGACATGCGATCGGGAACCGTCTGCCTCATCAGCCAATGCGTGATCCGCAGCCACCGCTCGAGAAGATCGACCAGACCCTCGTCGCGAAGGGCGACGCCGGCGGCCCGGGCGGCTGCCGGGGACCGCGCGGCTTTCTCCAGCGATTTCCACAGCGGTGTCCGTCCCTGTTCCGCAGCCAGCGCGATGGTGAACGGCGCCCCCCCGTATTCAACCGCCCAGAAGCCCGCCTGCTCGGGGTCGACACCGGCCGCGTCTAGCCAGTCGCGTACTTCGTCGGCCCCGCCGCGTCTGATGCGGATTTCCTGGCACCGGCTCCGAACCGTGGGCAGAAGTTGCTCGGGCGCGCTCGTGGACAGCGCGATGAAACTGTCTCCGGGCGGTTCCTCCAGGGATTTGAGGAGGGCGTTCGCCGCATTGAGGTTCATTCGGTCGGCATCCTCGACGACGGCGATCTTGCGTCCGGCCGCCTGGGGCGTCTGGAGGAGGAACTCGACGATCTCGCGGATGGCATCGACCCTGATGACGCCATCCTCCGGCTGCAGCCAACGCAGGTCCGGATGCGCCACCTCGCGAGCGTCACGGCCCGAATCGAGATGCATCAGATCGAGCGCCAAAGCGTTCGCCACGCGATCGCCGCCCCACCCCGGCGGACCGTGGACAAGCAGGGCATGGGGAAGCCGGGCACCCATCCCTCGAACGCGGGCCAGGGCGTTCGACAGCCACGGCGGTTCGTTCATGGGTTCCGGTGTGTCGACAGAAACCGCTCGACGGCACCGACGATCGCGCGCTGCACGGACACAAGATCGCGGTTCGCATCGATGCGAACGATGCGCGGCTGTTCGCGGGCCCGGGCCACGTAGACCTCGCGAACCCGCTCGAAGAAACCCCGCCGCTCGCGTTCGAACCGGTCGAGACTGCGCGACTTTATCCGCGTCATCGCCGCGTCCAGCGGTGCGTCCAGGTACAACGTGAGGTGCGGCCGCAGCCCGGGGTGAGCGAGGTCCGCCAGTTGGGCGATGACCGCCGCGTCCAGGCCCCTTCCGCCGGCTTGGTAGGCATACGTGGAGTCCGTAAATCGCTCGCACAGCACCCAACGCCCGGCACGCAAGGCCGGTTCGATCACCGTGGCGACATGCTGAGCGCGGGCGGCGAAGATCAGCATCGTCTCGGCCACGGGGTCGACGGCTTCGTCGCGGGGGCGGAGCAGCACCGATCTGATCTCCTCGGCCAGCGGCGTACCTCCCGGTTCGCGGGTCGGCAGCACATGGAAACCATGCCGTTCCAGGACATTCCGGACCAG
>JAPOYW010000473.1 GCA_026706425.1 Gammaproteobacteria bacterium | reverse complement strand
TGCCCGCGGCCATCCCTGCGCGGATCAACCTAGGGGCCAATGTCCAGATTCTCATCCTAAGCTGACCCGACACGCTTCCTTGCGCCTCAAGGACGCGGCTAAGATGCGTCCCCTCGGCTTGGTTGGAAGTTTGAATGCCCGAACTCGAACGCATCCCGGAGGAGCACATCTATCGGGCATACGGCATCTACCTGCTCACGTCGCAGCACCGGCTGATCCGGCGCCTCAAGCGTGTCTACGAGCCCTCTATCCACGGCAACAAGGCTTGGCGGGCGAGCTTTCTGCTGATGGACTACCTGCTCCACAACCCGCCCCGGCGGGGCGTACGCGTAACGGAACTCGGCTGCGGCTGGGGTCCGAGCGGTGTCTTCTGCGCCCGGCGATTCAAGGCCCGGGTCACCGGCGTCGACCTCGACAGCAACGTGTTTCCGTTCCTCGAGGTGATCGCCGCGCTGAACGACGTCAAGGTCGCGCCGATGAAGGGCAACTTCAACAATCTGACCAGCGAGTGTCTGGGGAAGGCACAGCTGGTGATCGGCTCGGACATCTGCTTCTGGGACAGCATGGTGAAGCCCTTGTTCGGGGTGGTGCGTCGCGCCTTGGAAGGCGGCGTGAAACGCTTCGTGATTTCGGATCCCGGACGTCCGACGTTCTACGAGCTGGCCGACCTGTGCGCAAAACAGGCTTGGCGGGTAAAGCTCAAGGAGTGGTACGCGGTTGAACCGTCGCGGACCACCGGAGAGATTCTGGAGGTCCAACCCCCGAAGTGACCCGCCGGGCGTCACCCCTCCCGGGGAGGCAGCAAGGACAGGTCTGGATGGATGAACGTCTTGATCTGATCCGACAGGTTGGCGCAGGCCTTCTCGCGGACCGGGGCGATCACGGGTATCGGTAGCACGACGGCGGGGACGAAGCTGGTGCCGGCCGCCTCGGAGCTCAGCCGACCCACGGTCATGCCCCGTTCGACATCCCACACCGCAGCCTCGTAGTTGGAGCCGCTCTCCCAGGACAGGAACCCGAAACAGGCCGGTATGCCGCCGGAAAAGAAAGTGCAGTTGAGACTTCCGCTCTCGTCGGTGCGTTCCGTGGTGCCTTCGATCCAGACCAGGTAGCGCACGCCGATCTCGTCGATTCGCCTCGAGATGAGCGGACGGTTGATGACCGTTGCCAGATCCTCCATGTTGAGCGGGGCGGTCCGAGGCTCGAACCAGGGAAACGTGGCATCCACGAATTCGCGTTCGCTCAGGATCGGCAGAGCGCCGTCGCCGCTGTTGACGGAGTCGCTGACGCAGGTCACGAAGTCGTCTTCCGTCTCGCCCTGGGTCTTGTGCTTGCGGGACAGGATGACGATGGACTCGCCGGTTCCGATTCGCGTGTCCGCCTGTCGCACTTCCTGGACGGTGGTTTGGACGCATGCCACCGAGCCCAATCCTCCGACAAGGCAAACTGCGACCGCGAATCCCGGTTTCCGGCAGCGGGTGACATGTGGAAACTTCATTGCGCCGCTCCTCTCTATCTTGGCTCGACACCGATGGCGGCGAGCCAGTCTTGGACTTCCACTTGGTCCCTGAACCGGAGCGATAGCTCCGCTGCCGCGCCGCGCAGGGCCCAGGTGGTTGCTTCGTGGAGTGCCGGCGTCCGCTGGCCCAACTGCCCGAAGTTGCGCTCGTTGGCCTTGCCGTAGCCGATCAGCGGGTATTCACCGACGTTGTTTCCGTCCCCATCGAACAGAGTGAGCTTGTAGCGAATCCAGACCTCGTAGAAGTCGCCGCCGGTCTGGTCGGGAATCGCGAACTGCACCTCTTCGATGGATGGCGCGATGATGCCGTCCACGACCGGGGACGAGCCGTCGGTTCCGACGAAGCGGATTGGGCCGACGGGGACTGCCGCCTGGGTGGCCGCCCCGTCGTCGGTTCCGGAAGGTGGCCCCTGGGCGGGGGCAATCCCGGGCTCCTGGTCCGCAGGCTCCACCGGAACGAGGTTGTCGAACAGGGCATCGAAGACGCGGGCGAACACCGGCGCTTGGGAGGCGCCG
>JAPOYW010000340.1 GCA_026706425.1 Gammaproteobacteria bacterium | reverse complement strand
AGCTTGGCGATGGTTTCGCGGATGTCGCGTCCGGCACTGCCGGTGTATATGGCGGCTTCCACCTGCGGCGGACAGCCGAGTACGAAGCCGTCGCCGTCGGGGACGACGCCGAAACGGCAGTAGTCCATGAGGATGTCGGGAATCCACACGCTGAACGGATGCCGGTCCTTGAATCGTTCGAACATCTCCTCGGGCGACGTCCAGCGGTTGCGTCGACGAGAAACCGGGTGTTCGTCGGCGGAGGGGAACGGTCCCGGCCTGGCGTATGCGACGGGGTCCAGGATCACGGGATCGACAAGCAGCAATGCCCGGAACCGGTCCGGGTGCGCACCGGCGGCCTGCACGGTTGCATGGCCGCCCATGGAGTGGCCGACGCCGATGACGTCGTCGAGACCGAGCGTCTCGACAAGCGCGGCCGCGTCGGCGCCGAACTCGCCCCAATCGTAGGGCGGCGCCTTCGTGGAGCGCCCGTGACCGCGCTGGTCGACGGCGATGACGTGCGCGTTTTCGTCCAGCTCCCGGATCACGCCGTCCCAGCAGCGGGCGTGGAAACCCGTGGCGTGCAGCATGAGGACCGTGGGGCCGACACGCGGTCCCCATTCGAAGTAGGCGAGCTCGTTGCCGCGAACGGCGACACGGCCTTCTCTCATGACTGGGACGGGGGATTCATATGGACCTGACCGCTTTGTCGTCGTCTAGAGATTTCGCTTTGCGAAATCTCAAACGCGCCCGACAGGGCGCGCCGCCATGGGTTGCCGCCGCCCGTAGGTGAGCGTCCGCCACAACCACTCCAGGGGGCCGAACCGGTAGCGATCGAGCCACCACACGCTGAACGCGATCATCACCGCCCATTGCCCGAACACCACGTAGTAGAGCTGGTGCCGGTCGAGATCGCTCCAGAGGCCGAATCCCATGTCGTGGAAGATCACGATCCCGAAGATGCTCTGCAGGATGTAGTTCGAGAGCGCCATGCGCCCCACGGCCGCGAGCCAGCGGCGGAGCCTTGCGAAGTAGCCCCGGATATTCGCGATCATGACCGCCGACACGAATCCCAACGCCATGCACACCCGGCCGAGGTCGTTGGTGGGAACGGACGCCCCGGACACCCACTCGTAGGCGTAGTCCGTGGCGATCTTCATGGCCATCTCGAAGCCGTTGACGGCAAGGCCAACGCCGAAACCGAGGATGGCCGTCACGACGTAGACGCGCTGGCTAAGCCGTCCGGTCAGGAATCCGACCTTGTAGAGGGCCATGCCGAGGAGCATGCAGGCGATGGCGTCCCAGATGATGAAGTACGGCAGCGCGAATACATAGAGTCCGATGACTTCCCCCGCGTTGGCGACCACGGACTGCCAGTACGTTCCCTGGAACTTGAGCCTCTCCCGTTCGAGCAGGCCCGGGGTGGGCTCGATGTTGACCTCCAGCTCGCGCCACTCGTCGAGCATGGCCCGTTCATCGGCCGATACCGACCCGCCGGCATCCAACTGCACCTGCACGGCCTCGGCCTGCTCGGGCAAGAACGTCAGAATCCCAAAGAACGCGCTGTACACGATCACCAGATAGGCGAAGGCGACGCCGGCGGCGGCAAACAGAACTCGAGGCTGCCAGTTGCGTGCGAAGTAGAGCGCCATCCCGGCCAGCGCGTAGGGCACGAGTATGTCGCCCGTCCACAGCAGCACGAAGGCGTCGATCAGGCCGAATCCGAGAAGCAGCAACTGGCGCCGGTAGTGGACCGCCGCGCCCTTGCCGCTTGCCGCCACCATGGCGATGCCCGCCCCGAACAGCATGGAGAACAGCCCGCGCATCGCGCCTTCGAAGACGAACCCCATGGTGAAGTAGGCGGCGAAGTCGACACCGGTGGTCGAGCCGTCGACGGTGGGATCGAACACGGCCCGGAACGGCAAGCCGAAAGCCAGGATGTTGATGATCAGGATGCCGAGGAGCGCGAGGCCCCGAATGGTGTCGATGGCCTCGATACGCTCGTTCGGCGCGGCCGGGGCAAGGTCGGTCATGGCGGCCCCCTACAGTGCAGCCCGCCCCC